>JBBSCL010000097.1:0-8788 GCA_038250345.1 Leptolyngbyales cyanobacterium | reverse complement strand
TGTTCTGACTATCCTTGCTCGCTTGGTCTTCTAGTACTTTGATACGTGATTCCAGTTTCCTTGTCGCTTCTGCCTGTGCTTTGAGTAAAGTCTCTACTAATGCAATCACTGCCTCTTCACCCTGCCGGTATGCGGCACGGATCATCTCCCGAAGTTGCTCTGATTGCTCTATGTTTCTTTCACTCTCAACCCTCAATTGCGGTACTTCCTAATTCCAACAATAACCCAGCTATCCCCTTCCGTTTTCACCTCAGCAGATTTTGCCTGAGTAGTTACCTGCAATGATTAAAATGTGATAACGAACTATATGCAGCATGGGATTGCGCTTAAAGCTAACGATTGATTCAAATTCATGAAAACTACAGATACTTAATATTAAAAATGGCAAGATTACATAGAACATTTAGTTCTACTGCTTGGTCAAATTTTAAATTCAGCCCTTAAAGCATCCTATTCCCTCCTAATCAAGAGGTGAATCCCTGCCTAGATGGGCTTTATTTTCTCTTGATATTTAAAGATGGTTTATGGGAAATCAGTAAAGATACGGGCTGATATCAACCTGGCGTGAAAAAAAACACTTATCTTATTTGTAAAAGCCCACATAGATGCCCTCCCTACATTTCTGCTGTTTCGATAGG
Organism: Leptolyngbyales cyanobacterium; assembly: GCA_038250345.1. Classification (GTDB taxonomy): domain Bacteria; phylum Cyanobacteriota; class Cyanobacteriia; order Leptolyngbyales; family Leptolyngbyaceae; genus ULC077BIN1. The sequence goes on along the minus strand of JBBSCL010000097.1, from coordinate 8,150 downwards.
TCATAGCCCTAGTGATTCAGGAGAATGAAACAAGTCAGATTCAGTTGGGGAAAGAGCCTCTAAAGCGTGCAATGAAGTCTAGCCGCTAACCAACCAGATCACTGGTAGTTAATCATCGAAGTCGATGACAGTGGTAAGAACACCCTATACCAACATGAATTGAGGACTTAATTAATGCTTCAATGTGCACCCGCCCTCTTACCTGCCCAGTCTACAGAGGGTTTTGGCGGCCGCCGGTTTCGGCTAATCTCTGGAACAGTCAATCTTGAGCTATCGCAAGAAATTGCACAATGTCTAGGAGTGCCTCTAACCCCAGTTTTGTGCAAACGGTTTGCTGACGGGGAAATTTATGTGCAAATTCAAGAATCAATTCGCGGAAGTGATATTTTCCTGATTCAACCTACGTGTGGCCCCGTCAATGATTATTTGATGGAGTTGATGATCCTCATTGATGCCTGCCGTCGAGCTTCAGCCCGTCAAGTGACCGCCGTCATCCCATACTATGGGTATGCTAGGGCGGATCGTAAGACAGCGGGGCGAGAATCCATTACGGCCAAGCTAGTTGCCAATCTGATTACCGAAGCTGGAGCAGATCGCGTCTTAGCATTGGATCTTCACTCCGCTCAAGTACAAGGTTTTTTTGATGTTCCCCTAGATCACCTACACGGAGCACCTATTCTTGTTGACTACATCCGAGAGAAACAACTGCGAGATGTGGTAGTAGTTTCCCCTGATATTGGTGGAGTTGCTCGTGCTCGTGCCTTTGCAAAAAGACTGAATGATGCACCATTAGCAATTGTGGATAAACGCCGTCAGGCTCATAACCAAGCAGAAGTGATGAATGTAATTGGAGATTTGCAGGGGAAAACAGCAATTCTAGTAGACGACATGATTGACACGGCAGGTACTATCACTGAAGCCGCAAAGGTGCTTTTAAATGAAGGAGCCAGTCATGTCTATGCGTGTGCAACTCATGCCCTCTTCTCACCTCCGGCAATCGAACGATTGCTAGCCAGTGGATTGGAGGAAGTGGTTGTGACTAACACCATTCCAATCCCGGAAGAAAAGCGGTTCCCTCAACTTAAAGTTCTATCGGTTGCCAATCTTTTGAGTGAAGCTATCTTCCGTGTTTACACCGAAAGTTCTGTTAGTAGTTTAGTGAGTTAGTGCGATATTTTTCACCTAAGTCAAGCTACAGAGCCAATCTTCACAAAATCTTTTTTGAAAATTGGCCTTCAATAAAAACGAGTCAAAATCATCATTTATTTGGTTTTTTTTCAAAACTTTAGAATACATTATTGTAGTTCGAAGAAAATTAGTTTTAATCGACATTTGGTTAAGGGATAGGTTTAGGACTTACGTATTGACAGGTTGATGATGGATGAATTGATCAGCACTTTTGCGTCAAGATAAAATAGTTATAAACAGAAGAAATAATTTTTGGTAAGTTTAGCCCCTGATAAATTTTGTTTTTATCTCTTCTGTGCAGATGTTCTAGGTTCGGCTAGATCTCTGAGCAAAGCAAAGGAATAGGCTTTAACAACGTCGGCAACGCTCAAATTAGTGAATTCACTGCATAACATTATGATTCCATTCAAATCCCGTAGAAAACGGCTAGGTGTTTCTCAGCAAGCCTTCCTACCCGACATTGGACTGCAAGCCAAGGAAAAGCCAGCTATTCTTGCTTATTTTCAGGCGTTGCGCCCTCGACAGTGGACAAAAAACTTAATTGTGTTTGCGGCTCCGCTATTTGCCTTTAGTTTGACTCCTGCTTCTCTGTTAGGGAGCCTATTAGCATTTGCTTTATTTTGCTGTGCTTCTAGTAGCTTTTATTTAGTGAATGACATGATGGATGTCGAATCTGATCGGCGGCATCCGGTTAAATGCAAACGTCCCATTGCGGCGGGTTTAGTGAGCATTCCGGCTGCCATAATCATGGCAGTGGTCTTACTAGGAAGTGCACTAGTGATAGGGTGGTGGAAATCACCGGGTTTAGGAGCAGCAATTTTAGGCTATGCCTTGCTTCAAATTGCTTACAACTTAACTTTAAAGCATAAGGTGATTGTTGACGTTGTGGCGATCGCCGCCGGTTTCATTCTCAGAGCCTGCAGTGGAGCGGCGGCAACGAACATTGTGCTATCACCGTGGTTCTTGCTATGTACGGCGATGTTAGCCTTATTTTTGGGGATTGAGAAACGGAAAGCCGAGTTACGGCTCTCCGAAATCAAAGGCAGCAAATCACGTCGAGTGTTAGACCGATACTCGCTACCCTTACTCAGTCGGATGGAGGGAGTAGTGACCAACGGCACCATTATTACCTATGCCCTGTGGAGTTCTGGCCCTGCGGTGAATGGGGCTTTAACGTCTTGGATGATGTTGACGGTGCCATTTGTGTTGTATGGCGTTTTCCGCTACCAGTTGCTCAGCGATCCTGAAGAAATTGGGCGGCGCAATCCAGGCATAGAAGGAGGTGGCAAAACAGAACGTCCGGAAGAGGTTTTACTGGGAGATCGACCCCTGTTATTGAATGTCTTACTTTGGCTAATCACTACCTTTACAATTTTGATCCTTAACAAGCAAGGACTCATCTCCTAAGTTCAGCTCTAATTGAATTGATTCGGTAGATTTACCATCTATATCTATTGCAACTATTGCCTTCACGGATCACTGAGGCATTGTGAATCCAAGTATGAGTGTGGTCAGTAGGACTGGAGTTCTTTAGAACTAAACTTCTACAAGATATGAGTAGCCTTGAAGGCTCTTAGTCAAGCATCCTTCCTGATAGACCAGAGGTTAAGATGATCGTCATTCCAACTGAAATTCCTGAAGTCTTAATAATTGAACCTCAAGTTTTTGGGGACGAGCGAGGGTTTTTTCTAGAAAGTTTCAACTCTCACAGTTTTTGTGAGAGAACTGGGCTTGACGTTAAGTTTGTGCAAGATAACCATTCGCGATCTGTGCAACATGTTTTGCGAGGCTTACATTATCAAATCTCACAGCCCCAGGGCAAACTTGTCCGCGTAGTGGTTGGAGCAGTCTTAGATGTAGCGGTCGATATCCGCCGTAGTTCACCTACCTTTGGCAAATGGGTAAGCTGTCTTTTAAGTGCTGATAATAAGCGTCAACTGTGGGCACCAGCGGGGATGGCTCATGGGTTTTTAGTGGTATCAGACGTGGCTGAAGTGCTTTATAAAGCCACAGACTATTATGCTCCCCAGTATGAGCGCAGTCTGCGGTGGGACGATCCAGATCTGGCGATCGCTTGGAATCTAGAGGGTTCACCGATCCTATCGTTGAAAGACAAGGACGCGTCCCGATTAAAAGATGCTGAGGTATATGGCTGATGAGAATTCTCGTGACTGGCAAAGACGGACAGTTAGGCCATGAGCTATCCCCTGTTTTAACGGCTTTAGGGACAGTTATTGCCGTTGGCCGAGACAGTTTGAATCTGGAAAATCCTGATGCGATTCGCCAGACCCTTGAGGCTGTTCAGCCTGATGTGATTATCAATTCTGCGGCTTATACAGCGGTCGATCGCGCTGAGAGTGACTTTGATCGAGCGAATGCGATTAACAGCATTGCGCCTACCGTCATGGCTGAGGTTGCTCAAGAGATTGGAGCTGCTCTGATTCATGTATCTACCGATTATGTCTTTGACGGACAAAGGAACACGCCCTATAGTGAGAACTCTCCGACTCATCCGATTAATGCCTACGGTCAATCTAAGCTGTTGGGAGAGAAGGGCGTTCAGGGCGCTTGCGATCGCCATGTGATTATCCGTACGGCCTGGGTTTATGGGGTGGGTGGCAAAGGCAACTTTGTCAAAACGATGTTGCGATTGGGTGCTGAGCGAGAAGAATTACGAGTTGTGGTTGACCAGGTTGGCAGTCCCACCTGGACCACAGATCTGGCGCAAGCGATCGCCCAGTTTGTGCCGCACCTTTGCTCCAGTACTGCTGATCAGAGTTCAGTAGCAGGCATTTACCATTTCACCAACAGTGGTGCGATTAGCTGGTACGACTTTGCTGTCGCCATTTTTGAAGAAGCCGCCGCCTTGGGGTTTCCACTAAACGTTCGCCGGGTGATCCCGATTGTTAGCGCCGAATATCCAACGCCTGCCGCTCGTCCTGCTTACTCAGTGCTGTCTGCCCAGAAAACATCAGCTCTGCTGGGTAGCCCTGCCGCCCACTGGCGAGAGGGGCTACGTCATATGCTCAAGCAACTGGCTGCGGCGTCAGCCTGAGTGTAGCTCAATCATGATGTCTTCATTCCGTCATTCATTCCGTTATCTGTCCTGTCAAAGCCCATCGTCACATTCATTTGTTCTTCCCCAACCTAACTATTATGAAAGCAATTATTTTGTCGGGTGGTAAAGGAACTCGTCTTCGCCCTTTGACGTACACTGGGGCAAAGCAGTTGGTTCCAGTCGCAAACAAGCCCATTCTTTGGTATGGCATTGAGGATCTGGTGTCTGCAGGCATTATCGATATCGGCATTATTATTAGCCCTGAAACGGGAGCAGAGGTACAGGCGAAGACCGGCAATGGTGAGCGGTTTGGAGCAAATATCTCCTATATCCTTCAGGAAGAGCCCGCTGGATTGGCTCATGCCGTAAAAGTCGCTCAACCGTTCTTAGGTGATTCGCCTTTCGTCATGTATTTGGGCGATAACCTGGTTCAAACCGATCTCAAAATTTTCTTAGATGAGTTTAAGGCAAAGCAGCTAGATGCACTGACTCTACTGTGTCCGGTCAGCAACCCCAGTGCCTTTGGTGTAGCCAGAGTAGACGAGAATGGACGGGTATTGCAGCTGATAGAGAAACCCAAAGTACCTCCTTCAAATCTAGCCCTAGTGGGAATTTATTTGTTCAATACCAGTGTGCATGAAGCGATCGCCAACATTCAGCCTTCTGCCCGAGGAGAACTTGAAATCACGGATGCAATTCAGTACCTAATTGATCAGCGTAAAAAAGTAGAAGCCCAAAAGATTCAGGGCTGGTGGCTCGATACGGGGAAAAAGGACGACCTATTAGAAGCGAATCGAGTGATCTTAGATACCTGCCTGGTCTCTGCCAATCATGGCGACATAGATGACCAGAGCCAGATCCGTGGGCGGGTACAGATTGGGGAGAACACCAAGGTAATCAACTCTACCATTCGAGGACCAGTCGTCATTGGAGAAAACTGCCATATTGAAAATTGCTTTATTGGACCCTACAGCAGCATTGCGGATGATGCCACGCTGATCAACGCAGATTTAGAACATAGTGTTCTGCTGCAAGGCGCAAAAGTAATCGGCATTCAACACCGGATTGTCGATAGTTTGATTGGGCAACGAGCGCAGATTAAAGCAGCCCCTCAATGCCCCAAAGCGCTGCGGTTCATGATTGGTGATGATAGCCAGGTGGAACTCATCTGAGATCAACGCTCGGTCATTTAAGTTTTGTTTTTCACAATTACCGTTAAGGCACCTGTTGAATAGCGCCTATGAACACGCAAGTAGTGAGACCATCCCGCCGGATTTTGATTACGGGTGGAGCAGGATTTATCGGCTCCAATTTTGTACATTATTGGTGCAAACACTATCCAGGCGATCGCGTCGTTGTTTTAGACGCCCTAACCTACGCCGGCAACCTCAATAGCCTTGCCGATTTGGCCGATCAGGCCAATTTTCGGTTTGTACAAGGCGACATTTGTGACGGTAGCCGGATCGATCTACTTTTGGCAGAAGAAGCGATCGATACGGTAGCTCACTTTGCCGCAGAGTCCCATGTCGATCGATCGATTTTGACCCCTGATGCCTTCATCCGCACCAACGTAGTCGGAACATTTACACTGCTAGAAAGCTTCCGGCACCATTGGCTTCAGCGTGGTAAACCCGAGGGCGATCGCTTCCTCCATATTTCAACCGACGAAGTCTACGGCAGTTTAGGCTCTCACGATCCTGCCTTTAGTGAAACAACGGCCTACACTCCCAACAGTCCCTATTCGGCCTCCAAAGCAGGCAGCGACCACTTAGCGCGAGCCTACTTTCATACTTACGGCATGCCGACGCTAATCACTAACTGTTCTAATAACTACGGCCCTTATCACTTCCCCGAAAAGCTGATCCCACTGATGGCGATCAATATTTTGATGGGAAAATCACTGCCTGTTTATGGCGATGGCCAAAACATCCGCGATTGGCTCTATGTTGCAGATCATTGCAGTGCGCTTGATCGAGTGTTGCACCGCAGCGCTCCTGGAGAAACCTACAACATTGGAGGCAACAACGAAGTTAAAAATATTGACCTGGTGACGATGATTTGCGATCTGATGGATGAACTTGCTCCCAATCTGCCCGTTCGTCCGGCTAGAGAACTAATCACCTTTGTCAAAGACCGTCCTGGACACGATCGCCGCTACGCCATTGACTCCACTAAACTTCAGACAGAATTGGGTTGGCAGCCATCCATCACGGTGGCTGAAGGGCTACGTCATACGATCCAATGGTATTTAGCCAATCCTGGCTGGTGGCAGCCCTTGCTCTCAGCAGAATACCAGGAGTATTACCAGTCGGTCTATGCATAAAGAACTGTCAAAAGCAAACATTTCACAGAAATTTCAGCTGTAATGATGCCGTATGAAGTTTTCGCTTGAGGCGGCTCGAGAGGAGTACTGGATACAACAACCTTGTTTAGTCTTTAAACTGATATGTTGAATCAAATTGTTCCGGTGCTCAGTAAGATTCCTCTGCTTTCCCGATTGGTTGGCTTAATCAATCCACAGTTTGAGGTAACAATCCCCTATGCCTTCTCAAGGCAAACTGCGATACTAGCAGATATTAATTTTGATAGCTTGATGGCATCAGGAATTCGAGGCATCATTCTTGACTTAGATAATACGATCGTATCGGAGGACGATCGCTACCTCTCACCCGAAGCCGTCAACTGGGTATCACAAGCTAAAAAGCTAGGCTTCAAACTGTTTATCCTATCCAATGGCAAGCGGCGTTACCGGGTCGAATACTGGTCTCAATTGCTGGAGCTAGTTGCTATTAATCCTGCAAAAAAACCGTTCCCAGCAGCGTTCCGTAAGGCGATGACCGCGATGCAGCTTAGTCACAACGCAGTGGTCGTCATTGGAGATAGTCGCCACACTGATATTCTAGGGGCATGGTTGGCAGGCTGTCCCAGCATTCAAGTTGCATCCCTGCCCCATCCACCCCGCTGGTGGGAAAAGTTCCTCGGCAAGTATGTCCAAACTCCCTATCCAAAAGACCGAATACTTTGGGACTTTAAACCACCAAATCACTATGGAAACCTCAATTAACTATGCCACTTTATCTCATATCAGGTCTGCTTGTGCTCATTACAGTTGGGCTTAATACATTAGCTCAAGCTCTGCTCAAACTCGGCTCTGGGCAAACCCCTCTAAACCCCTATCTACTCGGCGGGATCTTAGCCTATGGATTAAGCACTATCTTCTATATCGTAGTTCTAGGTAAATTCAACTTATCTGTGGCTTACCCGGTCATTATTGGATTAACTGTTTTATCAACAACGGTAACAGGTGCTTACTTTTTAGGTGAGAAGGTGGCTACGGTTCAATGGCTTGGAATTGGGCTGATGTTGAGTGGAATATCGGCGATCGCATCGGCAGTCAAGTCGTAAATGAAGCCTAGATTTAGACAGTTTTTGAATCAGCAGAGTTGTAATCCTGATGAATATGCTTTTGAATAACGATATCTATCTATCACAAGTTTTTCAAATGCCTGCTCAAGAGTGTCTTTTGGGTAAGTGTTAAGATTTTCATGCGACTTTTTTATTGAATAGATCCATCGCTTGAACGCTGGTATTGCGACGAATGAAATGGTTAAATAACTTTATTTGATCTGCGATCGCTAAGCTGAAATATTTACTTTTTTAAACTCAGTGGTTGATATGAAATTGAAGTCAGTGCTAAAGCAAATTATTTGGCAATACCATAAGTCTCGCCTGGGGGGTTTGGGTCAGGGGACAGATGTCAGTTTCATGGCAGATTTGCGAGGTGACCTCAAAAAAATTTTTATCGGGCAGAATAGCAATATCTCCAAGTATGCTGCATTAGAAGTTGATCTAGTCGATCGCAGTGAATCTCAAATTATCATAGGAAACAATACACTAATCAGTT
>JBBSCL010000096.1:0-8834 GCA_038250345.1 Leptolyngbyales cyanobacterium | reverse complement strand
TTTGGTTTCGACGAGCGCAAAGTTGCAGAATTGGGCACCGGTGCAGGAGATTAGCGATCGCCCTAACGTAGCTGGATTGACAGAAAATCGCTCTAGCAGTGGTTCCTTCAGCAACGGTGCAATCCGCGAATCGGGCACATTCGGGATCAAAACGTTTTGCTCCACCGTCAGGCGCATTTCGCCACTGCCATACACCTCAGCAATCCGGGCTAAATCAAACATATCGGATGCAAACAGGCGACCTACAGGGATATGCAGACCCACGTAATTTAAGCCGGGTTGCTTTTGAGCATGAATGCCAATGTGATCCCGTTTTTCCCAAAGAATTTCGTCTTTCTCGGCTTCAGGTTGCAAGGAGTGTCCTATTTGCTGTTCGACTTCGGCGCGAAAGCGATCAACGCCCCATTCATCAATCAGCCACATCAAGCGAGATTTTTGCCGATTTGCCCTTAATCCGTGGTTGCGGTAAACCAGCAAAATTGCTTCGCACAGAGCCACTACATCACGCGGATCAACCCATGCGTTTAGGGGAATTGCAGCATCGCAGCGCTTGGCAGAGAAGAAACCACCCACCAGCACGTTAAAGCCTAGGACATCATTTTTGTAAGCGGGAATAAAGGCGATGTCGTTAATTTCGGCATGGACGGAGTTATCTCTACAACCCGCGATCGCAATATTAAACTTACGCGGCAGGTTAGAAAAAGAGGGATTCCCTTCACCGTTGTTGGTAATCATGTCCTGCACCTTACGGCACAGCCCTCGTGTGTCAATCAGTTCGTCGGCATCAATGCCAGCAACGGGCGAGCCAGTGATATTGCGAACATTGTCCATGCCAGATTGAACACTGGTTAGCCCTGCCTGTTCAAATCGGCTAAAAATGTCTGGAATGTCTTCAATCCGAATTCCGCGCAGTTGAATATTCTGCCGAGTGGTGACATCGCCATAGCCATCTTCACCGTAGCGCTGAATCACTTCCGCTAAAACCCGCATTTGCCCACTGGTGACAATGCCGTTGGGTAGGCGCATCCGCAGCATAAACTTGCCAGGTGTGACCGGACGAAAGAAAACACCCAGCCATTTCAAGCGATGTTCGCGATCGGTTTCATCCATCGCCTCCCAGCCAATCTTGGCAAACTCTTCAAGCTCTGCCCTGATGGCTAGCCCATCTTTTTCTGCCTTTAACTTTTCAAACTTGTTCAGACTTGTTGCCGCCGGAACAGTACTTGTCATAACTTCATCCACTGAGATACTGCTAATTCGCTTAACCAACGCACCGTTTTTTCCCTGCAACTCCCATACTCAAACTGGCTGCTACCTCTAAAATTGCTTGCTGTTTTTCTAAACTGAACATTCAAAATTTGGACAGCTTAGTAAAGCGATCATTAATTCTTTTTAAAAAGTCAATTTAGAGCTTCCAGCTTGTGCGTAGCTAGAATTAAGGTAGAAGCATGGCGACAAGAGTTTCGTATAGTTAATTACAAAATATTTCTAAACATGAATTTTTAGCATTACTTTAATGCGACATAAGCAAGTATTGCAGATTCACAGTCAAGATTATTCCTGGAAACGACCGCATCATAGGCATTTGAGCCAATGTTAGCTAAACGGTTCAAATAGCAACGAATATCTTAAAACATTACAAATAGTGTATTTCTTGTTTGCAGCTATTTTCAGTAGAGTGGGCACTACCCACAATTTTTCAAGGCGTTTCACCCCAAAGGTTTTGGGCAGTGCCCACCCTGCAATCTGTGGTCTATTCATGTAAAAACGGCTGTAACAATACTGTTTCTCAGCAATCAAATCGTGCCGCAATTCAGTGGGTTTGTCAGAAAATCCGTCTGTGAAACTGCAAACCTACATAGGTAAGCGCAAATTCTTGACTACCGACAGACTGCCTTGCCCCAAGAACGCACTCAATTTATTGGCAACCGCTCAATGGATCGTTATGGTAGTTCAGGGTGCGATCGCTCTTTCAAGCCCAACTCCGGCAACCGGGGCAGGGTTATGCTAGCCACCAATCCGGGCAACCTAAAAATGCAGCTTTTTAGCCATAGATCCCCATGAAATCCAGTAAACGCACTAGAAATGGTGTCTTGATTGGCACCGCCCTGTTGATTAGCCTTGGGCTTGCCTGGTTCCTGAAATGGTCGGGTGGTAACTCGTTAGAGTCGCTTGGCACCAAAAATGATGGCAGTGCTAGCGCGATCGCAGCAGACCCAAAAGTAAGCGTGGGCATAAACTTGTCAGGCATTGCCGATTGGTCGAGTCAATGGGGGTTTGTGGATGCGTTTAAGACCTCACGCGCCTGGATTCCGCAGCGACAAGGCGCACCTTGGGGGCAGGGCGGCACCCTCAAGCTCACCCGCGAGGGCTGGATTGCCTCCCTGGAACCCGGTCAAACTGCTGAAACCGTGATGATGATTGGCAAACACTTTCCCTCCGGCAAATACACATTGCTGTATGACGGCGATGGCAAACTGGGCTTCACCTTCAACACAGCTAAAATCATTAGCCAGTCTCCTGGAAAAATGGCGGTGGATGTGAAGATTGACGGGGAAGGGGTGTTCCTCAAAATTTTGGCGACGAATCCCAGCAATCCGATTCGCAACATCCGCTTCATCATGCCGGGATTTGAAAACACCTATCAAACCCAGCCGTTTCATCCTGTGTTTCTCGATCGGCTGAAGCAATTCAACACGCTCAGGTTTATGGATTGGGCGGCAACCAATAATTCTAAACTGGTAAACTGGAGCGATCGCGCCACACCCAGCAGTCCATCTCAGGCAAGCGGTAAAGGCGTTGCGCTGGAACATCTGATTCAACTGGCAAACACGCTCAAAATCGATCCGTGGTTTACCCTGCCAGCCCAAGCCAACGATGAGTATGTACGAAATTTTGCTGTGCTGGTGCGCGATCGCCTCGATCCCTCGCTCAAAGTGCATGTGGAATATTCCAATGAAGTTTGGAACAGCCAGTTTAGTCAGGCAAAATTTGCGGGAGAGAAAGGACTGGAGCGACGATTAGATGACACCAGTTGGGGTGCAGGTTTACGCTATTACTCCGAGCGTTCTGTGGAAATGTTCAAAATTTGGGAAGACGTGTTTGGGGCAAACCGCAAACCGCGATTGGTCAAAGTCTTAGCAGGACAGGCATTCAACCCTTGGACGGCAGAGCAAATCTTAGGCTGGAAAAATGCCTATAAATATGCCGATGTGTATGCGATCGCGCCCTACTTCGATGGCTTAGGCGATGACGACAAAGACGGCTGGAGCAACCTCAACGATGTCAAAAACGTCGCTACTACGATCAACCTGACTCCCGATCAAATTATTGACGGCATGATGCAAGAAATGCCCACGGAAATCAAAGCGATGCTAGATGGTAATGCCGTTGTCGCCAAACGGTTTGGAGTCGATCTAGTTGCTTATGAAGGAGGCGCACATCTGACGAGCTACCAGTTTCCTGACGACAAGGTGGCTAAAATGACGACCTTATTTACCTCTGTCAATCGCAGTCCTCGCATGAGAGAGGTATACAAAGCCTATTTGAACCAGTGGAAGCAAAGCGGCGGCAAGCTGTTTAACCAGTTCAACGATGTGGCAGCGCCGAGTAAATGGGGCTTTTGGGGCGCACTGGAATATCAAAATCAGGATATCAACAGCGCTCCAAAATACCTAGGTTTGACGGACTTTATTCGCGCAAACCCCAAAAAGTAAGACAAACTCCATCGGGCAAGCAAAACCAAACTTTGAAACAGCAGTAGAATTTAGGCTGTGGACTAACTTCACCGAGGTGACTATGGTTCCGAAAACTCACAAGTTGTTGGCGACTGATGCTGTGATCCACATTGAGCAGGATGATCCACCGCGATCGCCCAGAGACATTTTGCCAACAATGTATGATTTACCCAGTGAAGACCCAGAGGAGCCTGGTTTGCCCGACGAATTTCATGACCTCCAACCCCAACTCTTAAGCCGGACACTCAGCTTATCGGGCTACAGCCGAGAGAATTGCTTCACCGCGTCTGACCTCAACCTCTACTACACGGTGCGTCATCCACTGTGGCACAAGCGCCCAGATTGGTTTCTGGTCGTAGATGTGCCTCGGTTATATGAGCAGCGGGATTTGCGCCGCAGTTATGTACTCTGGCAGGAAGGCAATCCGCCCACTGTGGTAGTCGAGTTTTTGTCGCCGGGAACTGAAGCAGAAGACTTAGGGCGATTTTATGATAAAACGGCTGAGGGTTCAGAAAGTGAACCAACCAGTGCTGCTAGCTCTACCGTTTTAAATGGGGATAATGATGCGAAGGCAAAGCCTCCCGGAAAATTTGAGGTATATGAAACGCGGTTGCGGGTGCCCCACTACTTTGTCTACAGCCGTTTTACTCAACGCTTACGTTACTTTAAGCTAGAGGGCGGACAGTATCAGGAACAACCCCTCAACCCAAAAACGCCACTCGCCTGGTTGCCGGATTTAGAAATTGGCTTGGGAATCTGGCAGGGTGAATTTGAGGGAGTGACCGCTGCCTGGTTGCGCTGGTGTGACCAAGACGGCAACTGGCTCCTAACGGATACTGAACAAGCCCAGCAGCAGCTAGAACAAGAACGTCAGGCAAAAGAACAAGAACGTCAGGCAAAAGAACAAGAACGTCAGGCAAAAGAACAAGCTCAAACTCAACTGCTGCAAGCGGCTCAAAACTTGCTGGCATCGGGGATGAAACTGGAGCAAGTGACTCAGATGTTAAATTTATCAGCGGTGCAAGTTGAATCGCTCCGTTCTTTGAATTAAATTTCAACCTGCTGCCTGTTGTAGCTCAGTGAAATAAGGAAAAACAGATGAGCAACGTTAAAAACATTGTGCTGGTTCACGGTTTTTGGACAGATGCATCTAGTTACAGCGAGATTATTTCAACATTGTTGGCAGAAGAGTATGAAGTGGTTGCGGTTCAAAACCCGCTGACTTCGTTGGCGGATGATGTTGCGGCAACGAAACGCGCTTTGGCTCGCATCGAAGGTCAGTGCATTCTAGTGGGTCATTCGTGGGGCGGTATGGTCATTACCGAAGCTGGCAACGATGAACGAGTCTCTGGCTTAGTCTACATTGCCGCGCTGGCTCCTGATGCTGGCGAATCGATGATGGATTTGTTGAGCAAATACGAAGCCCCGCCTGCATCTCAGCATTTTCAAGAGCAAGAAGGCTTTATTTGGATTTCAAAAGAAGGCGTACAAAAGACGTTTGCAGGCGATCTTCCACTAGAACAATCAGCGTTGATATATGCGACTCAAACCGCGCCTTCGACATCACTGCTGGAAGCAACCATAAATTTGCCAGCGTGGAAAAATAAGCCAAGCTGGTATATTGTTGCGAGTCACGACCAAGCGGTTTCACCTAATTTTCAGCGAGATTCAGCGAAACGAATCGGGGCAACAACGGTTGCTGTTGAATCAAGTCACGTTGCAATGATGTCTCATGCAAAAGAAGTTTTGGACGTGATCCGAGAAGCGGCGGCAAATAGCTAATGTAACGCGCTGTCTAACAAATTTATTGAATGGAGGGGCAAGCATAAGGGCGATCGCATTACAGCAACCCCCTCAAACGCATTTTCGCCGAAATGGTGGACGGTACGGAAAATTCACTTCACTGTTTCTGTTTGCGCGTCTACAAGTTGGTCTAGCTGTTGCCACACCTGATTGAGAACGGCATCCAAACCTTGGCGGGTGGCGGAGGAAATTTTGAAGATGGGGGCGTGGCTGAGTTGATGCAGTTGGGCAGCGATCGCGTCTATGTCAACCGCTTCATCCACGGCATCCAGTTTGCTGAGTGCCACAATTTGGGGACGGTCTGCCAAGCCGCGATCGTAGGCGCAGAGTTCGTCTTGAATCGTCTGGTAGCTGGCGATCGGGTCTTCGCTGGTCACATCAATCAAGTGCAGCAGCAGGCGAGTGCGTTCAATGTGACGTAAAAAGTCAAATCCTAAACCAACGCCCATGTGCGCCCCTTCAATCAGTCCAGGAATATCAGCAAACACGGTGCCGTCGCCAGTTGGTTTCCGGACTACGCCCAAATTGGGCACCAGCGTTGTAAAGGGATAGTCGGCAATTTTGGGGCGCGCTGCCGATACTGCCGAAATGAAAGTAGATTTTCCAGCATTGGGCAACCCGATGATCCCGACTTCTGCCAGCAGTTTCAGCTCTAGTCGCAGCATCCGACCATCTCCAGGCAATCCGGGCAGGGCTATTTCTGGGGCGCGATTGTGATTGGTCAAAAAGCAGGCGTTGCCTAAACCGCCTTTGCCGCCCTTCGCCACACACACTGTTTGCTCTGGTTCTACTAAGTCACCCAGCAATTCTTCGGTTTCCGCATCAAAGATCATGGTGCCGCAGGGAACTTCAATGATGCGATCGCGCCCGGAAGCTCCCGTGCATTTATTCGGTCCACCCCGTATGCCGTCATCCCCTTTATATAAACGGTTGTAGCGAAAATCGAGCAGCGTTTGCAGGTTCTCCACGGCTTTCACAAGCACCGAACCACCCCTGCCGCCCGTTCCACCGGAAGGACCTCCCGCAGGTACATACTTTTCTCGCCGGAAGGCAACCATCCCGTCGCCACCATCTCCTGCCTTCACCTGAATCTCGGACTGATCAATAAATTGCATAAAACGCTCAGAATTCTCTTGATAGCAGGGTTCGATGGCGATAATACTCACTTAAAGCTTTGGCTAGAGATCATCGCAGCGACCCACTATTGTACACACAAACCAAGCCCGTTGTCTTGATGATATTGCATCTTGATTCGGCAAATGCGTGAGCAATTACAGCCCATTTCCCGTTAAAACAAATGGTGTCCAGTAATAGGGATGCTGATGGTTGATCATAAATGTCTCAAGATTCACAAAGGCAAAAGCCAGCGAGCAGCTATCATAGGCTGTACTTGGTGACTTCCAGTCATGACCCATTGCCTCAACCCAGATTGCCAAAAGCCACGTAATCCTGATAGCGCGAAAACCTGCCGTAACTGTGGAGCAACGCTGTGGCTGAAGGATCGCTATCGGGCGATCGCGGCGATCGGTCAGGGTGGGTTTGGCAGAACCTTTTTAGCGGTGGATGAAGACAAGCCCTCCAAGCCGCGCTGTGTGATTAAGCAGTTTTTGCCCATTGCTCAAGATCCACGCAACCTCAAGAAAGCCGCCGATTTATTTGAGAAAGAGGCAGTTCGGCTGGAAGATTTGGGTCACCATCCGCAAATTCCAGAACTGTTTGCCTACTTTCGCCAAGAAGGACAGCAATATTTAATTCAAGAATTTATCTATGGCAAAACCCTTGCCGATCTGCTGACCCAGGGAGCCTTTGCTGAAGTGCAGGTGCGGGAGGTGTTGACTAGCCTATTGCCCGTGCTGGAGTTTATCCACGGGCACAAGGTGATTCATCGCGACATTAAACCGGGCAACATCATTAGTATGGCAAGTGCCCAGGGCAGTATGGCACTGCCTCCATCCGGAAAATTCGACTGGACAACCTTGCAGCAAGCACTTGCCACTGAAGCCGCCCAGGGTTTTCGGAATGTGATCAGTCCGTCTTATCGATTTCATGAGTTGCTCAGTTTTAGCCTGTCGCAATCGCCGAAAGATGTTGCGATCGGGCTGCAAACTCACTGTGAACAACTGGCTGCTCAGTTTGCCCGCTATCCTGCTCTGCCTCTAGCACAGCGCCAATACTTAGTGACCGATGCCAGCCGTTTATTGTTTGAATTGCGCCACGCCTCGGAAGCAAAATTAGGACAACCCGCGATTGGGCGATTGGGACTGGTGGATTTTGGAGCCGCCAAATCGGTGCAAGGGTTGGAGCCGATGCAAACTGGAACCACCATCGGCAGTCCAGAATATGTGGCACCGGAACAGGCGCGGGGCAAAGCCGTTTTTGCCAGTGATTTATATAGCTTAGGCGTGACTTGCATTCACTTATTGACCAAGCTGTCGCCCTATGATCTGTTTGATCCCCATGAAAATATTTGGATTTGGCGCAGATATTTGACCTATCCCATTAGCGACAAGCTGGGATTCATTTTAGACAAACTGCTAGAGCCTGCCCTTCCCAGACGCTATCAATCTGCAATCGATGTTTTGCAAGACTTGGAGGGCGCGATTCCCGTAGCGAGTCCGGGGGAAAGCTTCGCTAACGTTTCACGAATCGCCGTCTCGCCGTCTGTTCCATCTTCATCCTTACCAGTGCAGTCACCCGCTGCCATGCCCGCTGCATCGATGCCGATGATGCCATTCCCGGCTCAGCCCTCATTTCAAATCACGCCGCGCCCCCGGTTAATCTCGCCAGGATTGGCACCTGCCCTAGAAACCGATCCAACGATTTTGAATCCGCCACTAGAACCACCCAAGTCGAGGCGCAAAGCTTTACCCAGTTGGCAATGCGTTCACACATTTGAGGCAATGGGCAGAATTTATGCGATCGCCCTCAGCCCCACGGAACCCATTTTGGCAAGCGCGATCGGCAACACGATTAAACTGTGGGATCTCGATACGCTTCAACCCATCCGCACCCTCACCGGACATCTGGATATCATTCCGGCTCTCGTCATTAGCCCCGATGGCAACCTGTTGATTAGCGGCAGTGCCGATAAAGCCATTACCTTTTGGGAAATCGCCACCGGCAGACGGCTAGCCAATTTGCCCCTGCACGCGGACACCGTGTTAGCGCTTGTCGTATCGCCCGTGGAAAAACTGTTGGCAAGCAGCAGTTTTTATGATCCCATCACCCTGTGGGATATGGCGTTGGCGCACAAACGTCATGGTTTGTTAGGGCATTCTGCCCGGATTGATGCGC
>JBBSCL010000095.1:0-8847 GCA_038250345.1 Leptolyngbyales cyanobacterium | reverse complement strand
ATCAGAATGCTCCAGTTAGAAAAATATCACCTGATTAGCCAAGAGTATCTTTTACCGATTCCTTATCTTTGCCAAATCTACCATCTGCTAAATCTAAAGCATCTAGAATCGATTCACAGCTTTAGTCTTAATGGATTAAAGATTGTTGAGGTGAGTCAATTTGAAAGAACCGCGATCGGTGGAGCAATTAAGTTTCAAACAGTCTTGGAGTCACCACTCAATTTGCTCAGAATTTGGAGACAGCCTGTTGTTGAAGTTGAGTTGATTCTGCATACTCCTTACACCGTTGAACTAAGTATTCCGATCTACGGCGATAAAAATATCACGGTGATATTCAACATTTTGCCATTGAGCAACAACGACCATAAGCTGTTTATCGATATCTACAGCAATGTCACGTTTCCCAAGCTATTCCTGCAAATTATTTTACACCTTGTATCCAGCTTGACCTTATTAGAAGATTTGCCCTATCTCCGCAAACTAGCCAAGGGCAAGATTCACCGTTCAAGTAAGGTCAATCATGGCTCTCATCACACCATGCAACTGTTTGAGCGATTTGCTGATCTATATGGGTCTAGCCTGGAGCAACCTCAATCTAGCGGCGCTACAGAACTGCTCCCAGTACAAGCGCTTTAAAAAAACAAGTTGACCTCGCTAACACCAGTTTTCAAACTAATGCGATCGCATTCATTCAATTAATCTCTCTTTCCAAGTCGTGTCATGCCTATCGCAACTTTATTTCAGATTGTTTTACCGATTGCTAGATCGATATTCGTGGTTTGTATTGGGCTGATTCTAATGAGTTTCTTCGTGCCGCTCTGGAATGCTTGGCGGCAAGGTTGGGCGAATCTGCAACGACTGCATCAAATTCCGTGCAGCAACTGCGCCTTTTTTACCGGTGAATACAATCTGAAATGTGCGCTTCATCCCTACAATGCTCTCACTGAAGCTGCGATCGGCTGCCTGGATTATTATGAAACCTCTGCACTTCTCCAAGAGAATACGGTTTATCGATAAGAATTCAGATAACAATGACTTGATCCAGTGGTCTTCTCAGCGATCGCGGCGTTTCGGCACCATAGTCAAAGCGAACCACTAGATCGGGAAGGCGATCGCTAAAATAACCTGTCGTCGAATTGGCATATCCAAGACCTGACTCATGGTAATTAAATTTTTCCGTTAAGCCTGGAATGCTGCAAGCCGTGCCCTGAGTTGGGCAATTTCCTGAGCCATCTCTAGAACCATGGCGGCTCCAACAAGATTGAGTCCTAAATCCTGTGGCGCAACCGTTGGATCTGGGCAATCCTTGCAATTTCTCGTGCATACAGCATCGTGCCGATCGCTTCAATCAGCCCCAATGGGAGCATCTCAATCACAATCGTTGAGGTTTCCGTCACCGAAGCGGCATATTCAAAGGTATAAGGCGATCGCCTTCACCCCAAGCACTCGCTTCACAGCCTGCACAGCTTCTCTTTTCTCGCTGTAGTTATTGGCGAAATCATTGAGTGTCGCCGCGCCATCTTTCACCAAGACACTGATATCTGTGACCTTTATGCGGGGTTCATATTCGAGATGTGTGTGCCATGAACTTGTCCATGAGTTTGTTTATAAGTCTTCTTGGCTTGAGTGCTACACGACATCGGACAACACTCAAATCTGCCTCATTGATAAAGAGCATCGTTTCTGCGCCTAATCTGCCGCAGTCAGGCTCCAGTCCTAGCGGCATCTCAATGAGATAGATCCAGCTTCCAGACTCGAATTTAAAGTTTCGCACAATGCCTTCTCCACCACAAAACATCACGCGCTGAGATGGCAAAAACCGAGCACTCATATCCAAGATTGTGATCCTCAGTAAAATCCCGGTGATTGACGATAGCTTATTGCAGCGTCAGTGACCATGAGCTAATCGTCATTTAAGTGCAGTTTTAAAAACTCAAAAAGACCCTATGACAAGGGGCTTAAGCCCCTTGTCTTTGCAATTTGAATGCATATCAGCTTGTCAGTGAGTCCATTCAGGCAACTTTCTCTGTCTTTCCCTCCGATGTCCATACTGGGTCTGTACCTCGACCCAAGAAGCCTTCAAATTTAATCACTTCAACATCTCCTAAAACCTTAGTCTGACAAGCCAGGCGACGATCTGCCATAGGAGAAGAGAGAGGTAGCGATCTCCAGATATTTTCTATCCAACTACGCTTGGAAACCTTGCCATCAACATGAACGGTACAGGCACCACAAGCACCAACGCCCTTACAGTTAAGGATATTTGCATTACCGTTGTAAAGTTCGATGTCATTATTTAATAAAACCTCACACAGATTATCGCCGACGCTGCATTCAAATGTTTTACCTTGAGCTGTAACTTTTGGCATAATAAACTCTTTGAGGACAAGTATGTTGAGCTTCTAAAGTTGGGTTTCATCTCCGTCAAGTTTCAGTTGAACCTCAGCTTAGATTGCTTCCACCTTGAACAACATGATTGCAAACGTTGTTCAAGATGACATCTACCGCTGGGACGTTTTAGTAGAACTTATACAATTCATACATCATTCAAACGCTTGCAAAAACATCATTCTCTTTCTAACAACCTTCAGGCATTGTTTGGTGAAATTGCTAAGAGTGGACGTGTTGATAGAACACTCGTTTAACGGTTTCGACAGAGAAGATGTAGAGTCCGACGATCGCTGCCAGCACCAACAGGAATTCAATTGGCAAAGGCTGAAACCCCAGTAGTCCTGCGATCGGGGTGTAGGGAATCAGGAGCGTGATAATGACGATCGCGATCGTTGCTATCAACAAATATTTTCCGGGCTTGCTTTTGAGAATCGATTGCCGCGTCCGGATTACCAGCACAATCATAGAAGCCGAAATCACTGATTCCATAAACCAGCCCGTTCTAAATTGCGCGGGGTTGGCGTGCAGCAGCAACAACAAAGCTGCAAAGGTGAGGTAATCAAACACAGAACTCAGCAGTCCAAACACCAACATAAAGTTGCGGATGAACTTGATGTTCATGCGGCGGGGTTGATTGACCAGTTCCTTGTCAACGCGATCGGTGGCGATCGTCATTTCCGGGAAATCAGTTAATAGATTCGTGATCAAAATCTGACTGGGCAGCAGCGGTAAGAAGGGTAGCACCAGCGAAATGCCTGCCATGCTGAAATGTTGTCGAAATTAGCGCTGGTTGCCATAAACACGTATTTGAGCGTATTGGCAAACGTAATCCGCCCTTCCTTCACCCCTGCAACCAAGACATTCAGGTCTTTTTGCATCAACACAATGTCGGCGGCTTCCTTTGCTACATCAACTGCGCTCTCAACCGAAATGCCGACATCGTCAGCATGGAGCGCTGAGGCATCGTTAATGCCGTCGCCCAGATAGCCGACCACATTCCCCACTTTTTTCAGCGCGATGATAATCCGCTCTTTTTGATTGGGTTCCACTTCCGCAAAAACGTTGGTTTCCCCCACTCGATGCATCAGCGCTTCATCACTCATCTTTTGCAGTTCCGCACCTGTCAAAACCTTGGGTGATGGGAACCCCACCTGTTGAATGATGCTGATGGCAACCGCGCGACTATCGCCCGTGATCATTTTTGTAGTCACGCCGAGTTCCCTCAATTGCTTGAGCGTCTCTGCAATGCCTGCTTTGGGTGGATCGAACAGGGTAAGATAGCCCAAAAACGTCATATTCGTTTCATCGTCTTTGCTAAAGGAATCACGATCGAAGTTTCGGTAAGCCACGCCTAACACTCGAAATCCTTTGCTGCCCAAGTCCTCAGCCTGTTGTTGAATCTTGTCTCGCTGGTCGGCGATATCAATTGTTTTCCCCTCACCCTAAATCCCGCTCTGGGAGGGGGATCTAGGGTGAGGGCAATGATTCATGCAGGAGATCTAGTGAGTAGGCTTACAGTCTGCTTACCCAGCCTCCTGGAACCTGCCATTCGGCATGACCGTCCCGTCGAAATGAGTCCCCTTCAGGTTGGCACTTTCTAAGTTGGCTGTCCTTAGATTGGCTCCCTCTAAATGAGTGCCTTGAAGATTGGCATGGCTTAGATCAGCGCCAATCAAATTCGCGTATTGGAGGTTAGCACCACTGAGATTTGCTCGCAGCAGTTTAGCTCCGATCAAATTGACTCGTGTCAAGTAGGTGCCCCGCAAATTCACGCCCTCCAAAGAAGCACCCTTAAAATCTCGCTCGCCAGCGTGATAGCGTATGAGCAGTTCACGCGCACTGTCTACAGGTTGATTGAACATTAGTACTCCATCGTCTAAGGACATCGGTTGTTGCGATCGCCGACTGCTAGTGGCTCTCCCTCAGCCGTCACACTGGCTCTGCTTGTCGGGAAAGTGGAGCGGTCAGATGCCTTGAGCGCGAAGAAACCGACTTGGGAAAGCTTCAGCAATCTTCTCTGAGCATCGCATGCTGGTTTGATTGCCAAGGTTTAGTTGTCTCATTACGATACAAACCTTGACTTAGTAGCAATGTCTGGAGAAGGACTGACACCACACTAACCGTACTAAACCGATTTCAGGCAGTCGTACAGAGTCAGCTTCTATCCCTTGGAATGCTCTCACGACAAATCAGCAAGGCTAACCTGAGTGAATTTGATTAGGCTCTTGTTCATCAACACCGTCTCAAAATCCAAATCTGTCCAGTTTCATAGAACTCTCCACGCTGCTCGATCGCATATCCTCCGAACAGCAAAGCCAGCCACAGTTGAATTAGTGGCATTTCGATCGATTGCTGAAGCTGAACTAACGGAATTGTTGAAATGTTTTGTGCTTCCATCCACTGGGCGATCGCCCCTGTCCAAGTCGAGATATCCTCATCATGAGCAATCTCCATCGCTCGATTGAATACCTCCACCTCCGTCAATCCGGGATGCTGACTCATCTGCTCATCTAGGGCTTGTAGTAACGCAACTTGATCTAGCTCGCCCACTACTGAACCATTCTCGTCAGGGAGATTCTGCCGTTCTGAAACCTTTCGGGGCAAACTCTCTAGCGGTTCAATAAATTGCTCAAAATCCGCCTCCATCGCTTGACGTACATAGCGATCGAAAGCATCACTGGGCATCACCGGACCTTCATCGCTATGGGTTGCCTCCAACTCCTCAAACGCCAGCGTTGAGCGATCGCAAAATACTTGCGTGATTTGAGCGATCGCCTCCGCTGCCACCTGCAATTGTCCCACCGTATCAAGATTCAACAGAGCCTCATCCATTACAGTCAGTAGTTGCCCCAAATCTGCGTCATCGGGAGCGATCGTCGCGTCCTTCAACACCTCCCACAACAGCAACTCTAACTGCTCAATCTGCCTCATGCCCTGACTTCAAAGTGTGATGGACAAGGACGTAACCCACATAATTCCGGATCGAGTCGCGTTTGGCTGGCAAACTTCTTGATGCCGTATCGTTCCTCTAGCACGCTCAGCATTTTGCCCACATATTGATGGACTTGACTCGCCATCATCCCGACACAGTGAATCGGAGGCACGATCGCGACTTTCTCTTGTCCCTGCCAGATTTCTGCGGCGATCGCATGAATAGGCGTGTCGGCTCCCGCCTGGCGATAGACCACCAGCACTGCAAACATCAACTGAGATAACGGCTCAAACTCCACCGAGATTTGCTCTAATTCTCCTTCCTTGCGTTTGCGACTACGAGTTTGATTAATCCGATCGCGGTTCCTCGCATACGACCTGCGGCTGTAGCAGACTGCCGGATTCCAGCAGCGATCGCCTTCTGCTCCATGCAACGCCTGCGCCTGTTCAGCCGACAGCATCGCGCACTTGCGGCACTTCTCAGGCAATAATTTTGCCACTATGCACCTCGCAACGGAGCCAATAGGGCATCCACCCACTGTTGATCAGTTTTAGATAATGCGGGTGGAGGAGCCGATTGTCGATAATCAATCCGAGTTCCATATCGAGCACGCTCAAAAAGCTGATTAAAAACCTCTTGCAACGGCACGATTG
This sequence comes from Leptolyngbyales cyanobacterium, assembly GCA_038250345.1. Taxonomy (GTDB): domain Bacteria; phylum Cyanobacteriota; class Cyanobacteriia; order Leptolyngbyales; family Leptolyngbyaceae; genus ULC077BIN1. Next base: position 2,871 of record JBBSCL010000095.1, on the reverse strand, counting down.
GATCGACATCCCCCGGCTTCAAAGGAATCGGAAAACTTGGCAAAGATTGCTGAAGTGCAATCCTATAAAAGTCTGCGGTGGGACGCTGGTGACTGCGGCTAATCAAAATACGATAGGTAGAGCCAGACTGCACTCCCCGCACAACCATCGGCTTTCCACCTCGGAGCAGGTCTACCTCCACCAGATGAGTGTCACTGCCCAAAATCAACCGACGCTTCTTTTCATAGGCGCTTCTGCCCTCGCCGCTCCGCTTATTTGTGGGAGACAGGAGTTCAACCACTGTAATCACAGCATCCGTCCCCATTTCGCGCACTTCTAGATACCGTTCTTTCACCTCAAGCGGCATAGGCACAGTTACCTGTTCAGGTCGTATCTGGGTCGCAGTTGATGCAGATTCTATTATCGGAGACTCGGTGGTTAGTGTATCTTCCTGTCTTGCAAACACGATCGCATCTGGAATGCCAATCAGCAGTTCCTCCTCACTCTCATCGCTTTGATACGTCCGGGATTCCACTTCCACGTAGTACTGCGAACTCAGTTGAGGTGCAACAACATCCGCGATCGCCACGATCAGCCGCGTATGAAACGACGACCAGAATGCCGGATATTCTAAATAAGGATTCATTCCCGGAAATGGCGAGGGCATCGCAGAACTTTCAAACAGTTAGCATGACCGCATTATAGCCTTCAGCCTAAAATCTAATCCTTAAACTCGTCTGAGCCTTATCATATTCCAGATAATGAATGGAAAACCGAATGAGGCGATGTCTCCTTACCCCCAAACACGATTGTATTTCTGGAATAAACTCACGATCGCTCTATCTCAATGGGCGATCGCGTTTCTACTTGAATCATCTACGTGTAAGTAAGATCTCCGACAGCAGACATTATGATTAAAGTGACCGTCTTCACTCTATTTGTCTAAATCTATGACAGATGCCTTATGAACCTCGCGACTTCAGCAGGCGATCGAGATTGCAGAAGCGTTATCGCTAGAAGAGTGTCAATTGTTGCTAGAGATTTTGGCGAAGCGGCTACGGCGGCAACAAAGTCAACAACTTCTGGACAAAGTTCAAGACGTTCACCAGGACATTGCAAAAGATAGCATTAAGTACGGCTCTGTAAAAGACTTTCTAGCGGAGTTGGATGCTTGAGACAAATTGCCTGGAGTGGAGAGAGATAATACGATCGAGCGTCCGGTGAATCTGAGCGATCGCCGATCAAAAGGTGGAAGGATTATTGATCAACTCAAAGAAGTTCCGGCTACCCGGCAAAAAGCAACTCTACCAGAATGCCAGTACCTGGAGCGTAGTGGCAGTCGATGTGACTGAAAGCCCCATTGAGCGCCAAAAAAAAACAGCGAGGCTACTACAGTGGCAAGAAAAAGCGGCATACGCTAAAAGCTCAAGTGTTAGTCAAGCAAGCCACTGGACAGATTATTTGTACAGCCTTTGGCAAAGGGCGAGTCCATGATTTTCGCTTATTCAAACTTCATCGTCTGCCGATGCTGCCAGAGCAGTTGTGTTTAGCGGACAAAGGCTATCAGGGTATCGCAAAGCTACACCCTTGTAGTTGCACTGCGACTAAAAAGCCGCGTCAGGGCAAACTGAGCAAAACGGAGCGTCAGTAGAACCGAAATCTAGCCCGATTACGAGTGGTCGCTGAGCCTGTGAATCGTCAGCTCAAGATTTTTCGGATTCTCGCTGAACGCTATCGAAATCGACGCAAGCGTTTCGGGTTGCGCTTCAACCTGATTGCGGCGATCGTCTACTTTTAACTTGCACTCTCTGCTTGATTCACGCAAGAGTTCTAATCTTGCTCTGTTTTACAAAATCCCGATCGCAAGCCCCCGGCACAGCAACAATTTCAAAAACAAGCCGTGTTTTATAATCGGGAGACTCGGCACCAGATTCTATAGCTATCTGAGCGATCGTCCCTCCAATGAAAACTATAAAAACCGCGATCGAAACGAAGCTGCGATCGCAAAATATTGCACGTTTCTCAATCGTTCGATCGGGTAGCGAAAACCGCCACGATTTAGAGTGATGGGCTTCCAGAGCGATACGATAGAGTAATGGATATGCTGCATCCGTACAGGAGAAATCGCCATGACAACCACTACGCGCCGCATGACCCTAGAAGAATATCTGGACTATGACGATGGGACAGATACTCGCTATGAATTAGTGAACGGGGAGTTAGCTGAAGTGCCTTCTGAAAGCGACTTGAACAACTTAATTGCGGTCTATCTCTTGGCGGAGTTTCTCCGATTTATGCCAGTGCGGCTCCTGCGACGTGGCACTGAAGTTGTGGTCAATGGCTATCGCACTACCACGCGGATTCCTGACCTGATAGTGTTAACCGATGACCTTGCGGCTGCCCTCTCTGGCGCAAAGCGGAGCGTTATCATGCCCGATATGCCACCGCCTGCTCTCGTGGTCGAAATCGTTTCTCCCGGCACCACTAACGAAGCGCGAGATTACCGTTACAAGCGTTCCGAATATGCAGCCCGCAGCATTGCCGAATATTGGATTGTCGATCCGCAGCAGGCACAGATTACGGTTTTGACGCTGGTTGCAGGATTGTATGAGGAAGCCGTTTTCAAAGGAAACGATCGCCTCCTTTCTGCCACACTGCCAAACTTAACTCTGACTCCAGCACAGGTGCTACAAGCAGGCGACAGTGAGTAACCGATGCCGATCTCAGTTGGAAGGTTCAATTTGCATTGCGAGAAGTGCGATCGCCTCCCCCGATAGATGGCTAATCAAACCTGATTAAGGAATATTATCAGCTTGGGGGCTGCTCACAGTGAGTGCCTCAACACACCAAATGACATCAATGCATCTTTGCAGCCATATCAACGCCATCGCT
>JBBSCL010000094.1:0-8890 GCA_038250345.1 Leptolyngbyales cyanobacterium | reverse complement strand
TTAGAGAGATCTCCATATAGTTTAGCGATTATATCGCTTAATCCAATTGGTTTGCTCGATTCCTCTAAAATCTGGGACACTGCATCGGTAAACGATTGCTCTTGAAACTCTGCTCTGACAAAATGCTTTAAATCAGGAGACTTTGCTGACAAATTCGCTTTGCCAGTAGATTTTTTCGCCGCACTGCTTGATTTTGCTTTCGATCCCCGCGACTTTGATCCGGTAGAAGTTTGAGCCGCTGATTTTGATTTTGAATTATTTACTTTACGGCGATCGCTCTGTGAATCAGTTGTTAATCTAAACCTATCCTCTGCATCTGTTTCCAGATCTGTGTCTGTTTCCAGATCTGCGTCTGTTTCCAGATCTGCATCTGTTTCCAAATCTGCGTCTGTTTCCAGATCTGCGTCTGTTGTATCGATATCAGCGAGATTAGCACTTCCATGGAAGCTAGATAATGGCATCTCAACAGGTGGGCTAATCAGGCTGACGTTGGAGGCTGCACTGTCAGTGGGTGAATCGGCAATCAATCCAAGGGTGATTGCCTCAATCAGAATTGCCTCAATCCCTTCGAGTTGAGTAGTCTTCTGCTCTGCTTGTGCCGTTATCCACTCAAGCTCATGCTTCAAGTGCTCTTTCACTTTTTGAAGAGAAGCAACAAAAGCGATCGCCTCGTTTTTATCTAATGTCTGTAAGTAGGAAGTTGGAGAAGTTATCACTGCTATTCTTTAAGTCATTGATTTTTCTCGATTTTACGCTTTCCTCGTCAATGCGTGAATCTATTAGTGATTTTGTTACGCTTCTCAACATATGTAGTTGATAAATCGAAGGCTGATAAGTCGAGCAGCGATTTGAATTTGTGCAATCTCAACCTTTATAATTTCAAATCGTATAGCAGTACCCAAAATGGTTAGGACAATCAATAGAGCGTAAACCTAGACAGACAAACCTTTTCACCCCTAGAACCTGATGCCTGACACCTGCTGAAGAAGCTGACTTTTTGTTTTTGATCACTGTTTATGTCAATCTGGCGACTGTTTATGTTGATTTGGACAATCGATCCGAAAATCAGCGATCGTGGAATGAAGTAGCTTGACATGCCAATTTATCCTAAATTATTCCCACTGCCACTTTCTTGTATTGGTTGTTACGGTTGCTCTGACCTGGTAGAGATTGCCGTAATCATTGAATAATCATTTATATTGCTTGCTATGTCGCCCAAAAAAGAAAACTCTGGATGTGGATGTTCGAGCGTTCCAATTTCATTCCTGATCATTCTATTAGGCGGTGGTTATTGGGGCTTTACTCATCTAGAGAATCTAGGTATCAGAAAACTTTTACCTGATAATATCGGTAGACTTTTGCCTAATGATCAACAAACTATTCCGATCGCTCAGCAATTAACTGTGCCTATTTTGCCTTCTACGCCGACTCAGCGCATCCCTGTTGCCAATTCTCCTGCACCACAAATTCCTCCGATTGAGGCACCAACAGCTAAGCCACAAGCTTCACCATTATCGGTGCCTCCCAAAAAATCGTCATTGCAAGTCGGCTGGGAGAAAAAAGCAATTAGAGGAATTTATTTAAGTCGGTATCAAGCAACCAATAATGCCAGTGAACAAGCGATCCGCGATCGCGTTCGTTATTATCGCAAACAAGGAATGAACACCATCATTCATGGAGTGTGGGGCAACGGCTGCACGATGTATAACAGCACTGTCATGCAGCAAACATTTGGGTATAAAAGTTGCCCCAATCAGTTTCAAGATCAATGGTTAGATTGGTTAATTGATGAAGCGCACAAGCAAGGAATGCAGGTTCACGCCTATTTTGAGAAAGGCATTAAAATCGACAAGAATAGCCCGATTTTTGACTTGGCAATCTCTAAACGGTGGATTGTGCCTGGAGTTGATAAAACCTACGCTGGCATCGATCACTACGTGCTGGATGTTGAGATTCCAGAGGTTGCTAACTTATTCAAAAAGATCTCAGTAGAGTTTGTCCAAAAGTATCCCACTATCAATGCGGTGCAGTGGGATGACTACTTGGGTTATCACGCCGATCTCCCTGGCAAGGTCGATCGCACTGCCCGGTTGACTCGCTTTGTCAGGCAAATGAGATCTGGGATTAAGCAGGTTAATCCAGCGGTTAGCTTCGATCTTTGTCATCACAATCCCTATTGGGGTAAGCGTTATTTTGCCGCTGATTGGCAGAATTGGAATGTCGATCGCGTTTTCATTCAAGTCTATAATGATGCTAATTTTAACCAAGAGCTGGAGTATGCCAAAAACTATGCTGGAGTTGCCATTTCAGAGAAGCAGTTATATCGCCTAAAAGCGCTGGTTGGCAATGCCAAAATCAAGGGTGTTTTAGTGTTTCCTTATGCTGGAAAACCAGAAGAAGCCGCATCGCTGGTCAAAAAAACACTCCAATGATGGTGTTCTATTCAATTGCGTTCTAAGATAATCTCGTTAACCGCGACGGCATCACAATTACTCAAAAAGAACATTATGCTTAACTTTATTTTGACTTGGCTGGCTGCTGCTTTTTCTCTTGCTGCTACGGCTTACTTCGTTCCTGGCTTTAAAGTTGACAGCTTTAGCGCCGCGTTGATTGGGGCAGTGGTTTTGGGCTTTGTAAATGCGATCGTCCGCCCTTTGTTGGTTCTGTTTACGTTACCGTTTACGATTTTGACGTTGGGCTTGTTTTTGTTCGTCGTCAACGCGATCGCGTTTTGGTTAGTCGCCAGCTTCACACCAGGTCTATCGATCAGTGGTTTTTTTCCGGCATTTATAGGCGCGATCGTGCTTTCTGTCGTCTCCTGGCTGGTCAACTGGGGCTTGCAGATAGTCAAGCCGTCCTAACTGAAAGGCGCTTGCATCACTTCATCACCAGTGGCACCACCGTTAAATGGTTGGGAATGCCTAGATCAAATTGCAGTAATGGTGAAAGATGATTGATCGAAATTGGCGTGAAGCCCAAGCGCATATAGAACTGTACTAAAGACGGTAAGCAAGTGAGATAAAGCGGTTTCGTTGCCTTTCTGCCTAAATTGGCAATCAGGTAGGAGCCTAACCCGCGATCGCGCAATTCTGGCACCACAAATAGGTCATTTAGCACGGAATAGCGACTGTAGCAGCGTAGTTTGGCACAGGCAACGAGGCGATCGTTCTGCTCGATCACCCAAAAGTCTGCCCAGCTTTCGTTCCAGGTCAATATTTGGATGACGACCACGCCGATGCCTACGGCTCCCGCCAACCCTGCCAGCGGCAAAAGAATCTGACCTGGCTTTAAGGAAACCACCATGTAACCACCAAACAGAACGCCAGCCGCGATCGCCAGCCCTCTCAGGGCACGTTCAGAATCAGAAATAGAAGGCAGCACCTCTTGCCGAAACTGATCCAATAAGCTTTGAATCAGCGGCTTATCGGCAGGCGTTGCAGAGCGGAGAACGCAATCGGGCGGCAGCGGTAAAGGATCGAGCATGAGTGAAGCGATGGAATAGACAGGGATAGCGTGGAAAGTTGCACCGTAACACGCCTTGAAACTTTCCCTTTACGATGCTAATGCATTACAGCCATGCGTGGAATAAAGAGATTTCGGCGATCGCGGTTGCACCAAATCATTAACTCGTTACGCTATAGAAAGGTGTACCCATTTGCGCCTATTTCTCATCTATAAAACTTTGTTTAACTATGGTTGCTACTCCTTTAAACCCCCTCTCTGTCAACACTTCGAGTATTCGTGATGCAATTCAGACACTACAGCCACAGATAGTAGACTGGCGGCGACGGCTGCATCAGAAGCCAGAATTGGGTTTTCGGGAATTTTTGACGGCTGAATTTTTGACGCAAAAGCTGCAAGAATGGGGCATTGAACACGAAACTGGGATTGCCAAAACGGGGATCGTAGCCACCATTCGCGGTAGCCGTCCTGGAAAAGTGTTTGCCATTCGAGCCGATATGGATGCGTTGCCGATTCAAGAACAGAACAAGGTGCCCTACAAATCGCAGCACGACGGCATCATGCACGCCTGTGGTCACGATGGACACACCGCGATCGCTTTGGGCACCGCCTATTACCTATCGCAACATCGAGATGACTTTGCCGGAACAGTGAAAATCATCTTTCAACCCGCTGAAGAAGGCTTGGGCGGCGCAGAACCAATGGTGGAAGCAGGAGTTCTGAAAAATCCAGATGTGGATGCGATTATCGGCTTGCATCTATGGAACCAGTTGCCATTGGGAACGGTCGGCGTGCGAAGTGGAGCGCTGATGGCAGCGGTAGAATGCTTTGACTGTGTGATTCAGGGCAAAGGTGGACATGGTGCCATTCCTCAGCAAACGGTAGATTCTGTCGTCGTGGGATCGCAGGTGGTGAATGCCTTACAGGCGATCGTGGCGCGCAATGTCAACCCAATCGATTCAGCCGTGGTGACCGTGGGCGAATTTCATGCAGGTACGGCGCATAACGTGATTGCCGACAGTGCCAAAATGAGCGGCACGGTGCGCTATTTCAATCCGCTCTACAAGGGCTATTTTGGTAAGCGAATGGAGCAGGTGATCAAAGGCGTGTGCGATAGCCAGGGTGCCACTTACAACCTGCACTATTGGGAACTGTATCCCCCGGTGATCAATGATGGCGCGATCGCGGATCTGGTGCGGTCAGTTGCCGAAGAGGTGGTGGAATCAGCGATCGGGGTAGTGCCCGAATGCCAAACTATGGGCGGCGAAGATATGTCCTTCTTCTTACAAGCCGTTCCCGGCTGTTACTTCTTCCTCGGTTCTGCCAACGCCGCCAAAGGACTCGCCTATCCCCACCATCATCCCCGCTTCGACTTTGACGAAACCGCCCTTGGCATGGGTGTAGAAATCTTCGTCCGCTGCGTCGAAAAATTCTGCCACGGCTAAACCGACTTGTTAACCTTCCGAATGATCGGTAGAGGCATCGTTATTTTCCAGAGAATTCGTCTGCTCGTTGGTATTTGCTGACAAATCTGTTTTTTCTGGTAGAGAGGCGATCGCATCTTGCAGCACTGCTTCTAAGCTTTTCTCATCTGGACGACCTTCATATTCTTCGTGGGTGTAGATCCAAACGAGAATGATCGAACTCTGTATGGAATTTATCAAATACATCAGCCGCCCCTGCCCAGAGGCTCCTTTCAAACCTGGCATTCCAAATCTTAATTTGCGAAATTCTAGCTCTTTAGGCAAAGCCATCTTGCCCGGTATAGGCTCAAGGGCGGAGTTTGAGGGACGAGGATCGCTACAAAGATTGTCAATTAGTTGGAAAATAAACACTTGAAAGGCTTGTTTATCCTTGCTGCCCTTGTAGCGTTTAATCAACTTTTTGAGCCAACGCTCAAAGTTCCTCGTCGGAACTTTCAAATACTTTGGTGAGCCAGCCATTAAATTCTTCAGAAGTCATTCCAGGAGATTGTCCCATATCAGCTAAGGCGGATGTTAGAGCTTCAGCCATTTTGCGATCATAATCTGGGTGCGATCGCTCAATTAAATCCAGCACCATCTCTGTGAAATAATTTCCTAGCCGACCTTCGACTTCCTCCCAACTCACGGTTGGTTCTTTAGATAATGCTTCTGGAGCTTGAGAGCCAGCAAACTTGAGCCGTTCACCTTCGCTGGGCAGAGTTTGTAGCGCAGTGATGTATTGATGTTTGAGAGGTTCATATTGGTCAACAAACTCATGTAGCTCGCAAATCGAAGCTGGAAAATGGTCAGCAATTTTGTTGAGTCGATGCTGTAGATTCTCAGGCAATGGATTTTCTAAACGGGTTGCCGCCGTCAGAAAAGCATTAAGCGTCAGCGTGTCTTCATGATTCATCGAAAGAACCCACCGGAAAGGATAAACTGCGCCTAAGCGTAAGGTTGCTGAATCTCTTCCTCTATAGTATTCCATTGCCATCGGATGTAAAAATCAAACATCCGCCTGATCTCTGATTGCTGTTCTTGCGGTAGTTTTGCTAAATTCTCCAAGCAAACCTGGCACCATTGCTCAAAACCTGCCTGATTCAAATTCCGAAACCACGAAATTGCTTCCGACAATGCTACCGCGCCCGGTTTGCTGGTAGTCTGCCATGATGGCAGTCGTCAGAAGCCATTACCCTATAGGAGGTATCATTTCGTTCCGCTGTTGCCGCAGGTAGAGCAAGGCGATCGCGGCAATTGTCATCAGAGCCAGCCCGGTGTAGTTGACGATCGCCCAACCCCACTCATTCAGCAGTCTGCCCGATAGAAAGGTAGTGAACGCCACAAAGCTGGACATGAGAAAATCGTGAGTTGCCTGAGTTTTAGCTCGTTCAGCCGGGGTGTAGGCTTCCGTGAGCAGCGTCGTAGAGCCAATAAACATAAAGTTCCAACCAACGCCCAGCAGCAACAGCGCTGCAAAAAAGTGAGGCGCACTGGTTCCGGCGAGATTGATGGCAATACATAGCCCGTTCAGCCCAATACCCGTCAAAATAATCGTCAACACGCCGAACCGGGCAATCAAATATCCCGTAAACAGCGACGGCGTAAACATGCCCAGCACATGCCACTGAATCACCGAAGCGGCAGTGGGAAAGGGATGGTGAACGGCAATCATGGTCAACGGGGTTGCGGTCATCAGCAGTGCCATCACGCCATAGCCGATCATGCTGCCCAACACTGCCACAACAAATACGGGCTGTTGAGCGATCGCGCCTAAACTGCGTCCCACCTTCTGCTGTTTCTGGGACGAGACGGGCGGCAAATCGATCTGGCTTAAAATCAATAGGGTCAAAATTTGCAGCATGGCGATCGCCACAAATCCGCCTGCAAACGTCACAGGCAGCCAGTCTTTTGTCCAGATTGCCAGGGGAGATCCAATCAGTGCTGCGAGAATACCTCCCGCAATCACAAAGGAAATAGCTCGACTGCGAAATTCTTCCGTTGCCACATCCGCCGCCGTAAAGCGGTAGTAACCCACAAAACCATTAAAGATGCCATACAGCAGAGTTGCCCCACTAAATAAGACAAAACTGCCTGCAAAAATGGCGTAGACTGACAAACTTGCACCCATCAGCCCGATCAAAACGCCAATCATAAAACCGAGTTTACGCCCCCACTGCTGCAAAATGAACGCCGCCGGAATCGTAGTGAGCATAGTTGCCAATTGCAAAATCGCCAGCGGGAGAGTCGCCAGGGATTTATCTGGGGCGAGGGTTGAACCAATTAAGGCAGCAGTGGTAAACAAGATGATGCTGCCAGTCAGGGCGATCGCCTGACACAGGGCAAGGAGCAGAACAGTTTTTTTGGCTTGGTTCACAGGGGGCGCGATCGCGAGTTAGCACGATAGGTAAGTAGATTGTCATCGTGCCGAATTTCATCTCATTTGTCCAGGTACAGGTACGTTGGCTAGGACAAGAAAATTAAACAAGTGCGAGATTTGGTAGGGGCTTAGCATACGGGCAAAAAACTTTGCAACTCAAGCAGAACCATCTACCGAATGCTACGCCCGTACTAGGGCAAGAAAATTAAACAAGTGCGAGATTTGGTAGGGGCTTAGCATACCCTTGCGGGAAGCAAGCTACGGGCAAAAAACTTTGCAACTCAAGCAGAACCATCTACCGAATGCTATGCCCGTACAGCAGGAATGTTCGATGTTATTAAATCCATGATCCTAGGGCAAATACAATTCAAAAAGTGTAGGGCGCGGAGTACGGAGCGATCGCGGTTTTTTGTGGAGGGGCGATCGCTCTATTTTCACCTATTGCCTGATCCATTAATCAGTTCCCATGCTGATATTGATTTATGGGGTTGATGAGATGGGCAGTTCAACGATGAAGCAGGTTTGTCCAGCACTGCTTTCAGCCCAAATAGAACCGCCCAGGTAAGTCACCGATTTCTTGACCAGTGCCAAGCCCAAGCCCGTGCCGCCTTGCTGCCAGCGATCGCTCGTGGGAATCCGATAGAACTTATCAAAAACGTGGGTCAGTTGATCCGCCGGGATTTCGACTCCAGAATTGCAAACAATGAGTTGAATATGGTTTTCCGGTTGAACGCGAACCGTCACCGTAATTGCTTCACCGGGAGGCGTATATTTACAGGCATTCGTCAATAGTTCCGTGAAGATGCGCGTCAAAATTCCCAAGTCTGAGACGACCACGAGCAGATCAGGCGGAACCAGCACTTGCAAGTGTTGTTCACGACTGTGGGCGCGTTCCTGAAAAATCTCGACTGCTTGCACAATCCATTCGTTGAGATGAATGGAAACCCGCTCTATGGGCTGTTCTCCTGCCTCAAGCTGCTGTAGCTCCAGTAAATCGTTGACCAGGCTCAATTCCCGATCGCACTGATCACGCAAAACGTTGATATAGCGGGTTATGCGATCGAGCTTGTCTGCTGCATCAAGCCCTTCCTGTTGATTAAGGGTCAGTTCCAACATCTTAATTGCCATTTTGATATTGGTTAAGGGCGATCGCAACTCATGGGATACCGTACTCAGAAAATCATCCTTGAGGTAGTTTAACCGTTCTAATTCTTGCTTCTGACGCTCCAATATTTGAGTGCGTTCAAGCGCCCGGTTGTATTCTTCCTGAAGGCGACGTTGGGTATCATCTCGAAAAATCAAGACGGCTCCAGTGATCAAGCCCTTTTGGTTTTGAATCGGGGCAACACTATCCGTAATGGGCAGAACTATCCCTGCTCTCGTGGTCAGCAGCATGGGAATGTCGAGAAACACGATCGCGTTTTGCTGGATAGCAGTGATCGCCACATTGCCGATCGGCAGACGGCTCTCTTCATATATCACATCAAACACCTCGGTTAATTCCCGACCCCGCGCATCTGCTTGCTGCCAGCCCGTGAGCAACTCGGCAGAGCGGTTCAGAAACAGAATGCAACCTTGAGTGTTCGTC
>JBBSCL010000093.1:0-9042 GCA_038250345.1 Leptolyngbyales cyanobacterium | reverse complement strand
ACTGCTGGCAAGTCCATCTTGCTCTAACAGCGCTTTCATCAAATGTTCAGATTCGATTTGTTGGTGCTGTGCTTGTTTAGCAAAATCAGGCGTGCGAGCGATCGCTTCCCACGCTTTTTCTGTAAATTGATTGGGGTCGGTCGGTTGCATAATGCCCCTTTGAATAGCAGTTTTTTTAGAATTACTGTCTCTATTGTAGGGAAACGAACGCGATCGCCCAGATCGGTCTTCACACCACGCAACACGGGTATTTGCCGTCCAACGATTGAGTTCAAGCAGACGTTGGCTCAGATTGGCGAATTGGGATTTCAATCACAAATTTCGTGCCTTCTCCGACTGTGGAATCACACCACATGATCCCATTGTGTTTTTCGGTCACAATTTGGTAACTAATCGACAGCCCTAAGCCTGTGCCTTTACCGATCGGCTTAGTGGTGAAGAAGGGGTTAAAAATGCGCGATCGCACCGTTTCTGACATTCCTGAACCATTGTCTGCGATCGTAATTTGCGCCCGATCCTCAGCCTTCACTTGAGTCGAGATCCAAATCGTACCAGGCTGCGCTGGCTGTTCATCTTTGGTTCGTTGTTGTACAGATTCCTCCAGCACATCAATCGCATTGGCGATTAAGTTCATAAACACCTGGTTGAGTTGTCCCGGATAACACTCAACTAGAGGTAATTGACCATACTCTTTAACAACCTCAATGGCTGAAGACTCTGGTTTTGCTTTTAGACGATGCTGTAAAATCAACAGCGTGTTGTCGATACCTTCATGCAAGTCAACCGCTTTGCACTCAGATTCATCCAACCGAGAGAAGTTGCGAAGAGACAAGACGATTTGCTGAATTCGATCGGTGCCGACCTTGATCGATTGCAGAAGCTTGACTAAATCCTCGTGCAAAAAGTCAAGGTCTACGTCATCTAAGGTGTCTTGGAGCATTTGGGGTGGATTGGGATAATGGGTTTGATAGGCATGCACGACTTTCAGTAAGTCTTGGGTATAGCTATCAAGATGGATAATATTGCCGTGAATAAAGTTGACCGGGTTGTTAATTTCGTGAGCCACACCAGCGACCAATTGCCCCAGACTCGACATTTTTTCGGTTTGAACCAATTGGAGTTGAGTCGTCTGAAGTTGATTTAAAGTTTGTTGAAGTTCTTCAGAACGCTGCTCTTTTTCATTCAGCATGATTTTGACCCGTTGAATCAAATCATTCAGTGCCGTTGCTAGGATGCCTGTTTCGTCCGTTGTTGTGACGGTCGCTTGCAGATCAAAGTTAGAGGCTTGCGTGACTTGCTGCGCCACGGATGTGACGGCTTGGAGTGGCTTGGCAATGCTGTTCGCAATTCGTAACCCCACAAACAATGCTAGAACAACACCGCCCAGGCTGGTAAAACTAATCACAATCAGGGTGGGTCTGGTTTGGGCGATCGCGTCGTTATACAGCGATGACCATTCTAGAATGAGGGCACCATCGATTTTACCTTGATTCGTTTTGAGGGGAATGATAAGCTGTCTAATGCCTTGGGGATACTCGATACTTTTTTTCCGAAAGGTTCTGGACTGTCCATCCTGAATCGTTTGCCGAATTTCATTGCCGTGATCATGCTCAAAAATGGTATCAATTTCTTCGGGGATGGAATCTGCCAAAATCAGCTTTTGGCGATTGACCACTACCACATCGCGCTCTTGCTGGCGAGCCAACTGCATGATCGCACCTTGAAGTTTGTTTGAAGATTGAATAGACGTGAGTTGTTGATCGTTATAAGCGATGTCGGTGACCAGATAGGCAAAGGTTTCAGCCACATCTTCGGCATTATTCAATACTAAGGTTTCAGCAATTTTTTGACTTTGGGCAACTGCCACTGCGCCAACCACTCCGGTCAATAGGGAAATACCAATAAAGCTTCCAACCAGTTTATGAGAAATTTTCATGGCGATCGCAACTTTTCCAGGCTGTTTGCAGAACTACTTCCTGACGAAAGAGTTGAGACATAACTCCATCAGGATAGATTTTAGTGTTCCCAAATCCTGGCAAAACCCTATGCTTGCCATCGACAATAGAGTAGGGCTAACAAACCGTTTAAGCCCCTTTCACAGTCTCTTGCAGGCGTTTGCGAAATTCTTTGGCGGCGAGCAACGATGTGGGATGCTGCATAGATTCGGTCAGGAGTGCAACATCTAGACTGGGCAGCAGTTCACTATGGGAAACAGGCTCATAGCCGTAAGTTTTCAAAAAATCAGCGGGCGTTTCTTCGCGCAGATGATAGAGCGTAAAGCAGCTATCCTGCCAAAACCAAACTTCTTTCACGTTCAAGCGATTGTAAACCTGTAGCCGATTGATACCACCGCTCGTGACAATGACTTCGATCGCTAAATCTGGAAACTCCTTTTCCGTGCCGATGCAGTAGCTTTCATCAGGTTCCGTTCCCCCACGTTGGGTTTGAGCACGAAATGTTGTAGAACCCAAGGGAAAGTATTCGGTATTTGTTTCTTCAAAAAAAATCTCTAATAACGTTCCAATCCGGGTTTTCCCAGTTTCATGGCGACGACTGGGCGACACAATTTCCAAGACTCCATCTAAATAGGTAAGCCGAAATCCGGGTGCATCCTCCAGTTCACTCAGCAGTGCTTCATATTGCTCCCAGGTCACACTATTGGTCAAATAGCGATCTTCCGAGTCTTTACTATGAAAAAGTTGTTTATCACTGATAATATCCAGCACGGTCGTTATCATAGATCGCTCCTTTGCCAGGAATGAATCCTCTTCACTTTTCACTATATCTCTGAATATGGATAGCGCTGCGAACGGGGAACGAATCGTGCAGTTTAGCAAGCACCACTACGCTTAGTCAAAATCATAAGAACAGTTTTGTAGATTAGAACCAAGTCATAGACAGGATGCCACTGAGCCTGATACCGAAGATCAAGCTGGACAACATCTTCAAAATCTTTGATCAAGGAACGACCACTCACCTGCCATTCGCCAGTCAGACCGGGCTTGACGTTCAAACGCTGCCAATGGTGAACACTATACTTAGAAACCTCATCAGCGGTTGGTGGGCGGGTTCCAACTAGGCTCATTTCACCCTTCAACACATTCCAAAACTGAGGAAATTCATCCAAGCTGGTTTTCCGCAGAAAACGACCCACTCGTGTAATCCGAGGATCATTTTCATTCTTAAAAATCAATCCTTTTGCCTCATTTTTGATTTGTGCCTTCAGTTCGTCTGCATTTTGCACCATCGACCGAAACTTATAGATGCGAAACGAATGCCCCATTAGCCCATAGCGTTCTTGAGAATAAAGGATCGAACCGGGACTGTCGAACCTGATAGCCAAAGCAACCGGGAAAAAGATCAATCCGAAAATTGCCAGCCCAATCAAGCTACCAATTATGTCAATAAACCGTTTAATCAAACAAGATGCCGACCGATGCGGAGTCCCTTGCTCGCAGGAGATAGATGCACAGGAATTTAAATCCCCTTCTGACACTGCTGACTGCATGGCTTCCAGTTTCGCTTTTGTGGTGAATAACGTGAATCCCGTAGAAATACGGAGTCTATTTCACAACAATATAAGGGAATTCCAAGAGCGTCGATACGTTAAGTTGCAACACTATTCCAATCTTCTCGAAATCTTCACATAGTTTTATATTTGTGAAGGAATGATGAAGTACCCGCAACAGCTTAGTCTCCTAAGGTATTCAAAAGCCTAGCTGGAAAGAATTTCAGGTTTTATCGTGGAATTACAGAGACAAATAATTGTTAGTCAACAAAAATAAACTGAACAATGCCCCACGGTTTGCCAGCTTGTGAAATCAAGCATCTATCGAAAGGCGTACTTGTATTACTTGATACGCAAGACTGTGATTTAAACAACATTCTTGAAAGGGCGATTTTTTGGAGGGAGGCTTGAAAACTTCCTTGATTCAGCCCAAAACTTTAATTTGACAATGCTCTAAGTCGGGGGATCAGTTGCTCAAAGGCTTTGCCGCGATGACTGATGGATCGCTTAATTTCAGAGGGCATCTCAGCGAAGGTTAGCTGATGAGCGGGACTGTAGAAAACGGGATCATAGCCAAAGCCACCGATTCCTTGGGGTGATCGCAGAATTTCACCCGAACAAAATCCTTGGGCTTGTAGTGCAATCGTGCCGTCTGGACGCGCGATCGCAATCACACAAGCAAAACGAGCCGCCCGGTTCGATTCACCTTCTAATTCCTTGAGCAGTCGCGCAATACAGGCAGCGTCGTTCTCTGCGTAACGAGCCGAAAAAACGCCCGGTGCGCCTCCCAAAGCTTCCACTTCTAACCCAGAATCATCCGCGATCGCCCATTCTCCCATCGCTAAGGCGACCTGAGAAGCTTTTAAACAGGCATTTTCGGCGAAGGTTGTGCCCGTTTCTTCCACTTCCAACTCGGTTGGTTTTAGGCGTAACTCCCAGTCCAGATCGGCAAGATGGGCTTGCATTTCTGTTAATTTGCCTGGGTTTCCGGTTGCTACCACCAAAATTGTCATCCAAAGTTCCTTTTTATCGCTGAGGTGAGTGGATGGCTTTGCCGGAGTTACACCAAAATAGCAGTCATTCCAGCAACTTGGTCATGAAATGCTTGCCAGTCCAAAACTTGGTCGAGTAGCGCCTCGTAGCCCATCACGTTTGGATGCAGTCCATCTTCTGTAATGCGATCGCCACACCATTGACTTCCCTGCGACTGCCAATCAGAAAACACATCCAGGTAAGGAATTTGCCTTGCTTCACAGGCTAAGCGCGTCGCCTCTTTATAGCGCCACTGATCCGCATGATTGTAGTAGAGGCAATTGAGAAAGGGCATCTTAGATTCATCCACAGGCACCATGCCTACAAACAGCACCGGACATAGCTGCACTGCCTGATCTAACAAACGCTCTATTTCAACAGAAAACAGGTTGAAATCTGTAAAATTGCGTCCGTCTGGGCGAGAGAGCCGTGCCGAATCATTGGTGCCTACCGATAAAATCAGCAGGTCGGGGACTCGATTTCGCAATTCGCCCCGCAGCCGAAATTCACTTTCCAACCGAGTCGCAACCTGTTGCACTCCATCTCCACGAACGCCCAAGTTGTACAAGGCATGCCCCAAACTGCCGGGGATCATCCAACTGCGCCGTAGCCGTTCAATCCAGCCGCCCCCGACTGCGTCGCCAAAGCCATAAATGATGCTGTCTCCAACTGCAATAATCTTCAATGGCTGCGTTGTTTTTTGGAGAGTAAGAACTTTAGCAGTCTGCATTGAGTAGTTAAGCGTTGGGAACTCAAAAAATCAAGTATTTCAAAAAATCAAGTATTTAATTATGCAGAACTGTATCATCGGTTGAATAACTTTGCCAAGCTTGACAAATAGACACTCAGATACATCTACCTTAACAAATCAAGCTGAGATGTATTGGTGTAGTACATGCAGAGTATCGCTAAGCCCAAGTTGCAATGATCCAGTGGCTGCCGTTTATCAGGTAAAACATGCCCACCAGCAGCAAAGCAACACTGGCAAGCCGAATGATGGTGTTGGAGTGAAGCAACAAAGTCCGGGTTTGTTTGGCGAGTCCGGTGAATAAGCTAGCGAGAAAAATAATGGCAGTATAGCCAAAAGAGTAGCTGATCATCGTGAGTGTGCTTTGCCATTGCGAACCCGTTGCGGCGGCGGCGGTTAGCACTGAAATCATAATCGGGCTAGTGCAGGGAGAACTGACGAGCGCAAAGGTAATTCCCACCCCATAAGGACCGATGAGAAACGATGTGATAAGCGACTGGAGCCGCGATCGCCGCGACATTTTTTCCCTAAGTTGAACAGCATTGCCGCCCGTTCCGGTGGGTGAGGTGAAGCGGTTTAGCCTCAACCGAGGAATTTGCACAACACCGACCAAGCTCAACCCCATCAGCACAATCATTGCGCCCACAGCGACCTGAATATATCCGCGAAACTGAATCAGAATTAGACCTGCCGCTGAGGAAAATAGCCCCAGCAAACTAAGAACGGTGACGACCCCCAAAACAAAGGAACCTGCCTTAAAGAAAGCATCTCGGCGGGAAGTGATTTCGCGGGTGCCGATGTAGCTTAGGTTAACGGGCAACAGGGATAAAATGCAGGGGGAAATGCTTGCAACTAAGCCACCCAAAAACGCCAGTCCGATCAGCGCCAATGGATGATTAATCTGATATTTGTGCTGAGTAAACCACTGTTCGTAGCGATCGCCAATCCAAAACGCAAACTGCTGGAGCGATTGATAGACCGAGCTTTGGATTAATCCATCAAGGAGTAAAGCTAGGGCGATCGCACCCACAAACAGCATGATCAGCAGCAGTAGATGCTTCGAGTGTGGAATTGAGCGATTGGGTAATTTGGACAGTTTGACACGAGCCATAACAATTTAGTCTGCGAACAGCAACAACACATTACTTTTCAAACTGCTGAGAGCCTTGATAGCCAGAGCGCACCGCCAATTCTTCCAGCGATTGCAGCCCCCGATAAAGCTGTCCATTCATTTGCCAGGTGGGATAACTGCTGACCTGCGCCTGGGCACACTGTTCTGGCTGAGCATTTTCCCCTTGTGGATCACACTCTACCACCTGCAATTTAGCCACGGCTGAGCCAAATAATGCTTGCTGTCGGTTGCAATAAGGGCACCAATAGGTTGTATAAAGCTTTGCCCCTTGCAGATTGAGATGATCAACCAGGGCAAGAATGGCAGGAGAAGCCGACGCGCCATTTGCCGAGTCAACCGTGATAGAGGTGCGCTGTGCCGTGCAGCCTGATCCCATTAGCAGTAGCGCGATCGCCGCCATTGCAGCCACCCGCGAGTCCCATAGGGATTGTTTCACGAATCGCTGCTTCTTGTTAACTAACCCTAACCCTTGAATGCTCTTCAAGTCCATTTGAACGTCTTTCATCCTACCAACAGCACCAGTAACAACTGCAAGCCTCAACGCACTTGATTCACTTAATTGCAACTATCCTCAGTTGTATCCTAGTCAGCGCGATAAAACAGTGATTCTCCTCACCCGCTCAGCACGTCCTCACACTATTCTTCCCATTCGTCATTCCCCACTCGTCATTCGTCACTCGCAATTCGTCATTCTTCCCATTGTCATTCGTCACTCGTCACTCGTCATTCTTCCCATTGTCATTCGTCACTCGTCATTCGTCACTCGTCATTCGTCACTCGTCATTCGTCGTTTCTCGTTCCCGCAAAATTTAATCCTGTAAAATGAGCCAACCTGGCAAGGCTAGCCTACACTGCTAACGGCGCATGATGTGGGCAAACAAGAACTTGAGGAGCTTAAGGGGAAGTTGTGGGAAAGATCGCGCTGCTAGTTGGGGTTAGTGTGTGTGATATGGGGTTTCCTCCCTTGCGAAAAGCTCGAACCAACGTGGAAGTGCTAAAACGAGCGCTGCAACGAACATCCTCTGGTTTTGAGGTGCAAACGCTGAATGATCCCAATTTGCTCGACATGATGGAAGCGATCGAGCAACTGTTTCGTCATCGCGAGGACACCGATCAGGTTTTGTTCTTTTTTTCGGGCTATGGCATTAAAGACGTAGATGGACAGCTTTACTTTGCGGCTCCCCATACGACGTTAGACGATCGCGGCAACCTGATTCGCTCTCGCACGATGCCCGTCAGATTTTTACACAATGTGATGGACACTAGCCCCGCTGGGCGACAAGTCGTTATGTTTGACTGCTGCTTTCGCCAAACGGGCGGGATCTCTCCTACGGAAGGCGAAACCCCAATGGAAGATACCTACAATCATTTGATTGGCGATCGCCGCGTAATTTTGTCTGCCACAACCTCCACCCAACATTTGCCCGAACCCGATAGCCTGGATGCTTGGAGCTATACGCGCTATTGGGCAGAGGGCGCAGCAACAGGGGCAGCAGATATCGACTGCGACGGCAGCCTCACTGTCAAAGAACTGCATTCCTATGCTCAGCGCAAGCTTCAGGTTGCCGCACCCGATCAGCACCCGCAGTTTTACGGCTCAGAAGACACCGCCAACCAACTGGTGTTGCAGGTTCCCAGCCAAACTCCTACCGTGCAATATCGTCAGTTTTTAGAAAAAATGGCTCAAACTAGCGAAATCGACACGACCGAATTTCGGATTTTATCGGGGCGGAATACTCTAAATACCTTTCGCCAACATTTAGGCTTGTCGCCTCAAGATGCAGCCGATATCGAAGCTGACGTATTACGCCCCTTTCAAGAGCGTCAACAGCGGGTACAGTTGTATGAAGAACTTTTCTCTAAGCTGACACAGGGGACACAATGAATCCCAAAGAAGAGGTCTACCGGAAACTACGGCAGTGGCAAAAAGCGCTGAGCTTGACCGATAGTGATACCGGGTTAATCAGTACGGGTTCATCTGCCAGTCGGCTGCAACCCAAGCCTCGTCAAAATGACCTGACGCTTTATGAACAGGTGCTAGAACGGATGATGGCAGACGCAAACGACCGACAGACTCCTTTGCGAGAGAGCGATCGCCATGAGCTTGAAGCCCTCCAGCAAGTGTTGCAACTACCCAACGAGGATGTGGCGGAAATTGAACACCGCTTGGATGTGCAATCAGCCGCAACCGTTTTGCCCCGTGGTGACACTCCAACTATTTCACCGTTAAGCTTCAATCCGCCCATCGCAATGCCTGCTACGGAAATCCCGGCTACAAAAATTCCTTCTGCGGAAATTCCTTCTGCGGAAATTCCTTCTGCGGAAATTCCTGCTGCTGGTGGCGAGGTTAACCATCCATCCAATCTAACGGGCGTAAAAGGGCAAATGGTCAAACGCAGAATGGATATGGATGCAGCTAGCCCCTCTGCCAATTCACCGCCTGTTGACCCCGCATCTCAAAAAAACGTCAACCTACCAGTGACAGAACCTGCTTCCTCGACTGCGGTTCCTACTGTTCAGCCTATGGATTCTGCCCCTGCATCTTCCACCCCTACGCCTGCTCAAGTTGTCGTTGTAGCATCACCTCCGAAAGTTGAGCGCGATCGCACTCCATTGCTGATT
>JBBSCL010000092.1:0-9069 GCA_038250345.1 Leptolyngbyales cyanobacterium | reverse complement strand
CTCTAAATTCATTAAATCATTGACTGCGTTACAGCATATTGAGTTGAACGAATCAAT
The DNA here is from genome assembly GCA_038250345.1 of Leptolyngbyales cyanobacterium. Classification (GTDB taxonomy): domain Bacteria; phylum Cyanobacteriota; class Cyanobacteriia; order Leptolyngbyales; family Leptolyngbyaceae; genus ULC077BIN1. The sequence continues at coordinate 9,012 of JBBSCL010000092.1, read as the reverse complement.
TCATCTGCTGTAAGACTGATTTTGATTTTATTCTTTAGGTAGATTTAGTCAACTCTTCTACACGTCCATATCGAGCGATCGCCCTAGAATCAGGATTAGCTTGCTGATATAACCAAGCCCATAGCTGATCCCCATAGGAAAAATGCCACCACTCCTTGGGATGGCGCAGAAATCCAGCCGATTCCATACTTTCACAGAGCAACTGTCGATCAGCGTCATAGCGCTGCTCTTCTATATTCACACTAGTAGCAAAATAGTTGGGATAGGAGCGCGGCGACAATTCATCAATTGCCGACCCCATTTCGACCGGGATTCCTATTTGATCAACCAGCGTTAGGTCGATCGCAGCTCCAGTGCTGTGAGGTGGCGGGGTTGCAGGATCAGCTAACGGCGGTGCCCAAAATTCATACACCCGCTCCAAAATTGTTTGGCGTTCAGCCTCGGTCATGATTGTGGAATCTAATCCAGCCTCGGCTACCACAGTTTGAAATGTGTAATCCACCATAAACTGTTGAACGCCCAGCGGTCGATAGGCATCAAAAATTTGCAGCCGCCAGCCAGAGCGCTGTTCTTGCAGATAAGCTTGAGCCTGGTGTAATCGCTCTAAGACAGTTTGGCGCACAAAAAACGGCGATTTATCTCCGTAGGGGGCAGCCAACGCCATGTAAGGATGAGGTGATACCCACGCAAAGCGCTCCAAAGGAATGGGCGCTAACGGTTCACCACACTCGGTAATAGGAATGCCATAGTGGGGCTTCATAGAGTGGGGCATCACAGATCGGTATCCGATTGAGACGGCGATTGAGCTGGCGATTGAGCTGGCGCGGCAACGGGAGGAACCGGATCATAGCCACCGGGATGAAAAGGATGGCACCGACAAATCCGCCGGGTGGTTAACCAACTTCCCTTCAGTACGCCGTGATTGGCGATCGCCGCGATCGCATATTCAGAGCAGGTTGGCTGAAAGCGACAAGTGGGGGGCAGCAGCGGTGAAATGCTGACCTGATAGCCGCGAATAGCTCCAATCAAAACTTGTTTCATGCCGCTATTGTAAAAGAATTCTTCAATCAACCAAGAAAATTGCACAAAAGCTTCCATCCTGTTTCTCAATCGCTTATGATGAGAAGTCTTGTCTAGTTTTCGATTTCAAAGGAACATACATGTCGCGATATAGAGGTCCGCGCCTCCGAATTGTGCGCCGCCTAGGAGATCTGCCTGGTTTAACGCGCAAAGCACCCCGACGGGCATATCCACCTGGTCAACATGGTCAGGCACGCAAAAAGCGTTCTGAATATGCAGTGCGTTTGGAGGAAAAGCAAAAGCTCCGCTTTAACTACGGGTTAAGCGAACGCCAACTGCTTCGTTATGTTCGTAAAGCACGTCGTGCATCCGGTTCCACGGGTGAAGCGCTGCTGCAAATGTTAGAAATGCGTTTAGATAACACAATCTTTCGGTTGGGTATGGCTCCGACCATTCCCGCAGCCCGTCAGTTAGTCAATCATGGGCACATTACCGTTAATGCGCGCGTAGTGGATATTGCCAGCTATCAGTGCCGTGCAGGTGAAGCCATTGGCGTAAGAGACAATGAGCGCTCTCGCAAAATGGTTGAAACGAACTTGCTGTATCCTGGGTTGGCAAACCTGCCTAGCCATTTAGAATTCGATAAAGCCAAAATGCAAGGCAAGGTTAACAGCATTATTGAACGCGAATGGATCGCACTACAAATTAATGAACTGTTAGTCGTTGAGTATTACTCTCGGCAGGCGTAATCAGTTAGCAACTGCTTACCTCTTACCGCGGCATTTGAATATTTTCATCAGCCTTTTAGCCTCGTCAGCTAGAAGGCTTTTTGCTTAGGGAGTGCTTCTCTCTACATTTCACACCCAACCCCTTTCCTCTCCTATAATCAAATTTGATCGCTAACTGCTAAGAGCTAAGTTTGATGGCTGCAATTCGGATTGGAAATGGCTACGATATTCATCGATTGGTGCCCGATCGCGCCTTGATTTTGGGTGGGGTAAAGCTGGAACATTCGTTAGGATTGTTGGGACATAGCGATGCCGATGTTTTGACCCATGCCATTATGGATGCGATGTTAGGGGCACTCAGTTTGGGTGATATTGGGCATTACTTTCCGCCGACTGACCCAAAATGGGAAGGCGCAGATAGCTTGCAGTTGCTAGAACAGGTCGATCAACTGATTCACGATCGCGGCTGGCAAATTGGCAACATTGACTCAGTGATCGTGGCAGAGCGCCCCAAACTGAAGCCTCACATTGAAAAAATGCGCGATCGCCTCTCTAGCGTACTTAAGCTGCAACCCGATCAAGTCGGCATCAAAGCCACCACCAATGAAACCCTGGATGCGACCGGACGAGAAGAAGGAATTGCCGCCTATGCCGTGGTTTTATTGGAAACCCTTAAATAATGAACATACGCATCCCAAATTTAAATCGATGGGTGCTGGTAGTTTTAGGGTTAGTCTGCGCGATCGCCCTCAACGCATGTAGCCAAGCAATCTTTAAAACCGAAGCAGCACAGGTTTCGCAGCTTGTGATCAGCACCCTAGGCGACTTTAAAACCTTCAATCCTGCCTTTAATGGCGAGTTCCCCAATATTTTTCTTTATACCTCCGAAGGTTTGATTGGTGAAAATGGCGAAACCTCCAAAATTGAGCCAGCCCTTGCCGAATCTTGGGAAATCTCTTCTGACAAACAGCACGTCACTTTCACCCTGCGGGACGGGCTGAAATGGTCGGATGGACAGCCCCTCACCGTGGATGACGTAATTTTCACTTACCGAGATGTGTATCTTAATGAAAAGATTCCCACCGACCTCCGCGATCTGCTCCGGATTGGCAAAGATGGCAAATTTCCATCCGTGCGTAAAGTGGATCAGCGGCGTGTAGAATTCACTACACCTGAACCCTTTGCGCCCTTTCTGCGGGTGTTAGGGATGGGCATTTTGCCGGAACACGCCCTGCGCGAATCTGTTTTTACCAACGACGAAGAAGGTAAACCAAAATTTCTCTCTACTTGGGGCACTAATACCGATCCCAAAGAACTGGTCGTTAGCGGACCCTTCAAGCTAGAAAGCTATACTCCTAGCCAGCGCTATGTGTTTCGGCGTAATCCTAACTACTGGCGCAAAGATAGCCAGGGGCAACCATTACCTCGCCTTGAACGAATCGTCATGCAGATTGTGGAGTCCACCGACACCGAATCTCTCCGCTTTCGGTCAGGCGACCTCGATCAGTTGGGCGGCTTAAGCTCCCTCCGTCCCGAAGACTTTTCTCTATTGAAGCAAGAAGAAAAGCGCGGCAACTTTCAAATTCAGCAGGGTGGTTTAAGAACTGGCACCCTCTACACGATGTTTAATCTAAATACCGGTCGTCGCCAAGACGGAACGCCCTTGGTTGATCCGATTAAGTCGCGCTGGTTTAACACCAAAGAATTTCGGCAGGCAGTCGCCCATGCAATCAACCGAGACAAGCTGATTAACAATGTGTTTCGCGGATTGGCAAACCCGCAGAACTCGCCGATTTCAGTTCAAAGCCCTTTCTATCTTTCGCCAGAAGAGGGGCTGAAGACCTACGATTACAACCCTCAAAAAGCCAAAGAACTGCTGCTTCAAGCGGGGTTTAAGTATGACCCGCAGCAACAGCTATTGGATGCCGATGGCAATCGGGTGCGTTTTAACATGATCACCAATACGGAAAACAAACTGCGGGTGGCGATCGGTGCCCAAGTTAAGCAAGATCTCGCCGCGATCGGAATGCAGATTGATTTTGCCCCCATTTCTTTCGGCACGGTAGTCGAAAAGCTGGATACTTCCCTTGATTGGGAATGCATCATGCTGGGACTCACAGGCGGCATTGAACCCAACGATGGCTTTAATGTGTGGAATCCAGATGGCGGTTCCCATAGTTTCAATCAAGGATCTACACCGGGAAGCCCGCCTGTGATTGGACGACAGGTGGCTGACTGGGAGAAAGAAATCGGACGGCTCTATGTGCAAGGAGCGCAAGAGCTAGACGAAGCCAAACGCAAAGAAATTTACGCCAAAACTCAGCAAATTACTCAAGAAAACTTGCCGTTTATTTACCTGGCAAACCAAAAGGCAATGGCAGCCGTGCGAAACCGGATTGAAAATGTGAAATATACAGCGTTGGGGCTGACCTACTGGAATATTGCCGAGCAAAAGGTCACAGCCCAGTAATCTAGCTCGCCATCTTGTCCCATTACAGCCCATTGCCGATGAGGATAAACGGTAATGTTACAGATATGTGGGTGTCATTCCGTAGGGACGTTACATGTAACCTCCCTACGGAATTCAAACAACAGGTCTAGAACATTACCTGAAGCTGGTTAGGGTTTTTCCTGATCCGGTGGTGTGCCAGATATAGCCGTTTTTATCGGTGTTCTTCACTCGCTCGATCATGGCTTCGACTGCATAGTATTAGTAGGGACGCAGCACCATCAGCACTTTGTCGGATTCGTGCAGGACGATGTATTTACAGATCATTTTGGAGACGTGGCATTTCTCCAGAAAGCGATCGGTGAAGTCTTCCAGTTGGGTGATTAGGGTGTTGTCTGAGTCTGCCCAGAAAAAGGTTTGTTTATATTCTTGTTTGCGATTGTTGGCGTAGTAGCGGGTGTTGACCCCGTTGGAGATGACGAAAATTTGGACATATTGGAATAGTCCATTATCTGCGCCGTAGGAATGGCGTTGGTAGCGGTTGATTTGGTTGAATGCTTCTTTAAGCTCTAGTCCTCGGCGTTTGGGTTCGATTTGGACGAGGGGCAAGCCGTTGATCAGCAGGGTTACGTCGTAGCGGTTTTTGTAGTTGCCCTGCTGGGTGATCTGGTGGGTGACTTGGTATTGATTTTGACACCAATGTTCGGTGTTGAGGAATTCTAGGTAAACGGTAGTGCCGTCGTCGCGGCTGAGTTCCATTTTGTCTCGCAGGCGTTTGGCGCGATCGAAGACGTTGCCTTTATCGAGGTGGCTGAGGACTCGCTTAAATTCCTCGTTGCTGAGGTTGATCTGGTTATGTTTTTCGAGTTGGGTTTTGAGGTTGGCGTTGAGGGCTGCGGCGTTGCTGATGTTAACGGGTTCGTAGCCTAGCACCATCAGGCGATCGCTCAAGTTTTGCTCTAGTTCGGCTTCAGATTGAGTCATCGCTTAGTTATCGTCCGGCATAATGACAGGAATGTTTTTGTGACGGTGCTTGCGATAGATTTTAAAGTCGCTATTTCCCAAATCCTTCTAAGTATTGGGGATTGTGGGAAAGATCTTCTAAGTCGCTATCGAGACAGCCAATAAATTCTTTATCTGCTTCTGCGAAGGAAACTTCGGAGTTCTCTATTGCTTTGAATGTGTGTTGCTGATGACTAGATTGAATTTCTAAGCGTTCAATAAATTCGATCGCTTTATTGCGTTGTTCCGGGGGGAGTTGTCGGAATTTTTCGATCGCCATTTCGAGGGTTAGCATGGTTATTCTCCGGGCGGATCAATGATGGGGTCTATTCAGATTCTGGCGTGAGAACAAGACCGCGATAGACTTGTTCAATTGGGAAGCTTAGATTAATACTTTTCAGTTCTACGGTTTCGCCTTCTTTGTAGTTAATAATCACCCATTCACCCGCATCATTTTTGCGATACAAATCTATCTCGATACTGGTAGAACTGACTAACAAATAATCTCGTAAAATCGGGTTATTTCGATACAGTCTAAACTTGCCGCCGCGATCGTATGCTTCAGTGCTACGTGACAAAACTTCAACAATTAAACAGGGATACGTAAAATAGTTGGCAGTGTTTTTATCTCGATCATCGCAGGTGACGCTAGCGTCGGGATAGGTGTAGTTATTGGCTTCGGCAATATTAACCTTGATGTCAGAATTGCCAGTGATACAACCGCTATTCTCTAAATGCGTATCAAACATGGCAGTAAATCGGATGGCAATGCGACCATGATTTACGCTGCCGCCGCTCATGGCATAGACTTCACCGTCAATATACTCATGCTTTTCTAGCTGCTTTTCTTCCCAGACGAAATACTCTTCTGGGGTAAGCTGTGGGAGATCTTCTTTTGATACGATCATAGTTTAGTGGACTCCTAGTTAATTATCCTAGAATTGAGTTAACTTGCTGTTTGAGAGTTGGTAATTCTTGCTCGACTATTTTCCAGATAATGTTTAGATCGACTCTGAAATATTCATGAACTAATAAGTTGCGAAAGTCGATAATATCTCGCTAGCTAATTTCTGTATATTGTTCATGGGTTTGGGGGTTCATCGATCGCGCTGCTTCACCAATAATTTGCAGTTGTAAGAGTATCCAACTTTGGATCAGTTCATTGGCAAAAAATTCTTCTTTTCCTTGAACTGCGTACTTTTCAATTTTGTTAATAGCTTCTTGAATATCTCGTAGACGCTCTCTGTCGTTTCTCATAGGCTTAACGATTCCTGTAAAACTTCGTCGCGGATTCTGTCTTTTAGTCCTGCGGAGGTGACAACATCGACTTTGATGCCTAGCAGGTTTTCGAGATCTCGGATGAGGCGCACGGGAAACCACGGGCTAATTTTGTCCAGATCGTAGTCTACTAGCAAATCTAAGTCACTGTTTCGATCGGCTTGTCCGCTGGCAACGGAACCAAATACCCGCACGTTGAAGGCTCCATGTTTGGCGGCGATCGCTTTGATTTTTTCTTTTGTGGCTGGGGTCAAGTCATCGAGAGTCATAAAATCTAGTATCTAAGATTTTTTAGTTTCTAGGGCAAGAATTTGTATTTCGTTGATTTGAGCTAATTGTCTATCATTACTGAGTAGGATGGCTTCACATTCCCAGGCGCTGGCTACCACGATCGCGTCAGGAGTTTTGAGTCGATATTGACGGCGTAGTTGGATTGTTTTTTCTGCGATGCTGGCAGTCAAAGTGAAACCAAAATATTAGTATCAATTAGATAGTCGAGTTTCATCCCATTCGCCTCTAATTTGCTGTTGCCAAGCTGCTGGGTCAATGTTTTGAAAGGCTTTAATTTTGCCTGCTAGTTGGTTGAGTTGATGGTGCGGCGGGTTGGGTTCGGGTTGGGAGTTGATAATGATGGCGATTTGATAGTGTCCGGCTTTGATGTCTTCGGGTAGCTGAAGGCTTAATAAATGATCGTCTGTGATATTGGCTGTGGTTTCGATGATTCGCATGATTTCACCTCAAGGGAACTGAATTGTTTTTAACAAACTAAACAAATATTTTTTGGAGTAAGCCTTACTTGAATTGTTCAGTGCGATCGCGTTACTAGGCAACTGCTTCAATCTTTCGGTCGATCGTTAAAAAATCAGGTGAAACTTGCTAAAAAATCGGCAGCAGTTAGAATAGAAATCTCTCGATATTGCTTTAAGTTAAGTAGGTGTTTGTCGCCTGAAATAATATAATTGGCTTGACCAAAAATTGCGGTTTCAACGATACAATCGTCGTCAGGATCGGCAATGATTACTTTAGGGATTTCTCCTAGCATTACTAGCTCAGAATAGTCTAATATTTCAGCAATAATTTTCTCAACTCTTTCAGGTTCAAACCGTAATTTGTGAATTAGTTTTTCTTCAAATTCTTGCAATATTTCTCTACAGATGATCGAGATAATAATTTCCCGCTTGGCGAGAGCTGTACATTGGAAGGGTTTGCTATTCGGGGATAAAACGGCTGATATCAGAATATTGGTATCAAAGACGGCTCGTTTTTTCATTCACTAAGCTTCGTGTACTAGCTCGTCGATAAAGTTTTCTTGTTCGTCTTCGGTCATGATGTCCCAATTTTTGCCCCGCTCAGAGGCAACTTGTCGGGCTTTGTCTGGGGCATCGTTTGTAAGTTCTAGCCAATTAGACCAAGGCTTTAGTAATAGGTGTTTCAGGATTTCGTCTTGTTCTGCGGGTGAAAGTTGATCGATGAGGGAAAAGGCTTGATCTTTTGTGATTTGGAGGTTTAGCACAGTTGTATCTCCTTGTTTGTCTCTGTCATGAATTTGTCTGGTTAGATTCCGCCATCCTTCGGCTTGAATGGGGTTTTGGGCAAGGCGATCCATTAGGCGCTGCTTGGGTTTAGGCTTAATGATGACTTCTACTTCTAGTTCTTCTTGAATGTCTCCAGAGTATTCTTGGGGAATGGTGATTGTGCCGCGATTAATTTTGGTGATGAATTGAATGGGTTTAGGTTTCTTCTTCCTCGTTTAGAAGCTGACCTAGTGTTTCAAGGTTTGGTTGGGAACTGTGGCGAACTCGATAAATTTGCACAATTCCATTATTTTCGTCATCGGTTTCTATGGTGCTAAACAAAATTCGGTACTTTTTTGCATATAGCAAGTTGTCTCACGTCTATCTCTAGATATTGGCTTTCTGGGGCTAAGGGGCAGCGATTGGGAAAGTTTTCTAGTTTGAGCATTGTTTCGTAGCACCCTCTCGCCCAGCGGTAGGAGAGTGCGGGGGCGTTGACCTTGAGCCACTCTAGGACGTTTTCTATGTCTTGGATTGCAGTGGGCGATATCTCAATCTGGTAGGTCATGCTTTTCTTGAAGGTGTTGAAAGGCGCGATCGAGGGGGATGCCTTTGCCTTGTTCAAATTCTTCTAAGCTTTTGCGAAGTCCTACTAGGGTTTCTAATTGCTCGATTTTGTCGAGGAGTTGCTGATAGCTGTCGGCATCTTGGAGGACGGCGGCGGCTTTTCCGTCCACGGTGAGGACGATGGGAGTTTTGTCGGTTTTGAATTGCTCAAGGAGGGCAGGGGCTTCTTGTTGAAGTTGGCTGAGGAGATGGGTGCGAGAGGGGTTGAGCATGGTTTTTGAGGGATTGCTTTCTCTAGATTTTAACAATTTACACAAACATCTTTTGGAGTAAACCTTTCTTAAATTGTTCAGTCTGATCGCTCTGTCGAGATATGACTTCAATTTTTCGATCAATTGCAGTCAGGAAATTAGCTATTTTTTCTTGTTCTATCTTGGTGGGGATTTCAATATTT
>JBBSCL010000091.1:0-9092 GCA_038250345.1 Leptolyngbyales cyanobacterium | reverse complement strand
TGTGTGGTAGCACATCCCAGGCGGATCAGCTTGAAAATCACTCGCGCCCGTGAGTTGAGTAAAGCATTGCCGCTCAAAATGACTAAACTAAAAGATATGAGCGGGTCTGCCCATGTCTGACTATTGGTTTAGTAACTATGGTGACCAATTTTTGCTGCCACAAAATCACTGGTAATCGATTGAGATTTTGGCACTGTTGAATAATGTCAGGGATTTTATCAGAGGGAATTGCCAATTCTCCCTGAAGAAACCCGATCAACTGCTTTGTTCTACTTTCCATAGTATTCATAGTGATTAGCGTCAGTTAATTTTGTAGCACCGATTTAGTTAGGACTGCTGCCTTGTCCAAACAACGGATAGTTCATCAACAACCTTGATTCTGCCTCTACGAAGCCCATAGAGTAAGCGATCGATTAAATGTAAGTCTTCTTGGGTTGAGTAATTGCTTAGAATAGTTGCCATCATGCCATAGCGATCGGCTAATGTAAGCCTACCTGTAGAGCTAGATTGAGCAAACATTTCTGGTAATGCCGTGGGTAAGAGGCAAATTGAAATCATGAAGGTGTGCCAAATTCGATAATCCAACTATCGCTCTTCTAGAGGGGGTTTCGGGTGATTGACAAAGCTATGCTGATGTGAGATCTAAGGATGGAGTGTGTGACTTAAATCACTTACTATTGGAGGGTTGTATAGGCAATGTGACCGTAAACATCGTCCCTTTTTCTAATTCACTATTGACTTGAATGTCGCCTTGATGCAAGTCAACACATTTTTTGACGATCGCTAGCCCCAACCCGGTTCCTTGAATCTTGCCTACGTTGCTACAGCGATAAAACGTTTCAAACAAATGGCTTTGGTCTTTTAGCGGAATGCCAAGACCGTGATCTTGCACCCGAAAGATAGCTGTGCCCGATTGACACAGCAGGCTAAATCGAATGTTGCCGCCTGAAGGAGAATATTTAATAGCATTGGAGAGTAAATTGGTGAGAATGTGCCAGAGCAGAGCAGCATCCATGACTGCGTTAGAGCTGTCTCCTTCATACTCAGCCGTAATAGTGCAATGCTGGCTGTGGCTAAAGCGCAAGTTTTCCGTCAGATCAGCGCAAAACTTTTCTAAATCGAGCGGCTCTGGCTGATAGCGCAGACCTCCCGCTTCACCACTACCCAACAACAATATTTCATCTAACAAATGGATGATCTGGCTGATTGCCGCTTTAATTCGCTCAAAGTAATCATCCCTTTTTTGATCGGTCAATTTGCGATCGAACTTTTGCAGCAATTCGACTGACGTGCGAATCGTCGTCATGGGTGTGCGAAACTCATGCGATGCCATGGAAATAAAGCTCGACTTCAGCAGATTCAGTTCCTGTTCCTGCTCCAAAGCGCTAATAACACTGCGCTCACTGTTGCGAAGCTGTTGCGAAATCTGTTCTCGCTCGATGGCATAGCGGATTGATCGCATCAACAGTTGACCGGTAATTTGATCCTTAATCAGATAATCTTGGGCACCGCATGCCATCACTTGCAGCGCCAGTTCATCATCATCCATCATGGTCAGCACGATCACTGGCATTGTGGGCACATTGGCGCGAAATTCAGTGACGGTTTCTATGCCATCACAGTCGGGCAAGCCCAAATCGAGCAAAACAACATCAAAGGAGTTTTCATGACACTGAGCGATCGCAGTCGTCAGCCGATCAACATGCGTCAAGCTCGATTTTTCGTTGCTAAAGCGCAAAAAAATCCGTCTCAGCAAATCGGCATCGGTTGGGCTATCTTCCACCAACAAGACATGCACTGGGGTTTTGTCCATGAAACTGACTTGTTAAGAACAAAGAGAACACTACAAAAACGTGATTTCGCCTTAGAAACTCGGCTTCAGAACGACTGTATCCTAGCTTTAGGATGACTGTATCCTAGCTTTAGGAATATCTGTATTTTCCTTGGAGAAGTATTTTATCTGATTATTCTGGAGGCAGATTCACGGCAGTTAACCAAAAATCGCTAATTAACTGGATAACTTGGATAAACTGTTGAACATCAAATGGTTTGGTTACATAGCAGTTGGCATGGAGATCATAAGAACGAAGCACATCTGCCTCGTCGGATGAAGTGGTCAGCACTACAACTGGAATCCGCCTCAAATTAGGGTCTGCTTTCACTTCTGCCAAAATTTCTCGACCATCCATTCCAGGCAAATTCAAGTCCAGCAGGATCAGATCGGGACGAGGCGCATTGGCATAATCCCCTTGCTGATATAAAAAATCCATCGCTGCTTCACCTGTTTCAACCCAATGCAACGTGTTGGTAATTTTAGATTGCTGGAGGCTTTGCATTGTGAGAGTGGCATCACTGGGAGAGTCTTCAATCAGCAGGATCTCGATTGAGTTGAGGGTTTGGATAGCCATGGAGAGGGGATTGGGGGGTAAAGGATAGGGTGAAGTAAAAGGTTGTGCCGATGCCGTGATCCGATTCTGCCCAAATGCGCCCGTGATGGCGATCGACAATTTTTTTGCAAATCGCTAAGCCAATGCCAGTGCCGGGAAACTCGCGGCGCGTGTGGAGCCGTTTAAAGATTTCAAAAATGCGGTCAAGATAGCGAGGTTTGATACCAATCCCATTATCTTGGATAGTAAAAAGATAGGAGTCTGTAGGCAAAAGATGGGAACGGGTTTGTAGGGTGGCGCTGAGGTGAACTTGGGGTGGGTCTTCTCGACGAAATTTGATGGCGTTGCCAATCAGGTTTTGAAATAGCTGGGTTAGCTGAGTTTTGTCGGCAGTGATGGTGGGTAAGGGATCATAGGTGATGGTGGCGTTATTGTCAGCGATCGCTACTTGCAAATTATCCAGCACCCGCTTCAATACCGCGTTGCAGTCTACCGCAGTAAACACCAAATCGCGAGTGCCAACGCGAGAATACTCTAGCAAGTCTTGAATGAGCTGCTGCATCCGCGCTGCCCCTTCTATTACATACGCTGCATACTGTTGACCTGCTTCATCTAATTGATGGGTATAGCCTTTAGCTAACAGTTGAGTATAGCCGCTGACTGCTCGTAACGGTTCTTGCAGATCGTGAGATGCCACATAGGCAAACTGTTCTAATTCTTGGTTAGAGCGAGTTAAGTCTGCATTCGTTTTGTTCAACTCAGCGGTGCGCTCTTGAACTTTAATTTCTAGTTCTTCATTCATGCGTTTGAGTGCTGCTTCTGCCTGTTTGCGATCGCTAATATCCAAAAACGCACCGACGCAGCCAATGGTTTGATCTTGCTCATCAAATAGGGGTGCAGCACACTCCAACAAGGTCACCAGTTTGCCATCTGCCTGCACCACGTCTACTTCCATATCGATCACTTCAACGCCATGTGCTGCTGCATATTGCATCGGCAGCTCGGCGGCAGTTAGTTCTTTGCCATCACAATACACCTTAAAATTAGGCGCTTGATCTGGCGGAGCGCTGAGGGATGCATTGATGGTTAGGGGAATACCTAGCTGCTTGGCAAATGCGGGGTTGACTTTGATGTGTCGGCACTCTGGATCTTGGGAGATGCCAATGCCAATGGGGATCACCTCAAGCAGAGTTTCTAGCTGTTTGACTTGGCGATTTAGAGATTGGTTTAACCGAATTACTTCTTGCTCAGCCATTTTGCGATCGCTCTCAGCCATTTTGCGATCGCTAATATCCACACCAATGCCCCAAGATGCCCAACCGGGAATTGGAAATCGGTCAGAAATGTTAGACCACGAAATGGTTTTGATGCTGCCATCTTTACAGGTGATTTCCCATTCCCACTGGCGGTAATCATTGCCGCGATCGCCCCATGCCTGCATCATTTGCTGACGGTATGCCACATCGGGATAGAGCAGTTCAATAATCTGAGGATTGCCCACCACTTCATCAGCCTGATAGCCCGTCACCCTCTCAGAATCACGGTTCCACTCGATAATGTTCCAATTTTCATCAAAGGCATCCAGCATAACTGGCATATTTTGCAATATCAGACGCAAACGGGCTTCGCTTTGGCGAATCTGTTCTTCTATTTGTTTTTGTTCAGCTTCATAACGTTTTGCTTCGGCAATGTCGCTGATTAACGCAAAATAGCCTTTCACTTCTCCCTGCTCATCAAAATCGGGAATGTAGGTTACCTGAACCCAACGAGTTCCCCCTTTATAAGGCAACAGGCTTTCATAGCTGACTTCTTGCCCTGCTAACACGATTTCAACATAGTGTCGAATGGTTTGATAAGCAGATTCGCCTACTACTTCTCGCAGATATCTTCCGGTCAAATCTTTTTGAGAGTCGCCAAACCACTCTTCATAGGTTTGATTATTGAAGCAATAGCGCAGATCAGCATCAAGATAGGAAATCAGGACAGGCAGAGCATCAGTAATCAAGCGAAGTTGCTTTTCACTTTTCAGAAGTGCCTGGGCTGCTAGCTTGCGTTCTGTTAAGTCAGTTTTTAGAGCAGCGTTTACCTGGGCGAGTTCCAGGGTGCGGTTTTGCACGTTTGTTTCTAAGCGATCGTGGGCTTGTTGAAGTGATATTTCTGCCTGATAGCGATCGCGAATTTGCTGTAAAAGCAGAGAAAATATGCCAATCAACAGGCTAAACCCTAGTGTGTAGCCAATTCCATTCAGCAAAAGAGTGCGTTGAACGCTGCTATCTGCCGCTGCGGAGCGGTATTCCAACAAAGTACGCTCTATTGCGATCATTGCCTGCAATTCAGATTCAATCTTTTGATGCAAACTGAGAGATTGGTTAGAGATCGCAACTTGTGCAGATAGATTTGACGGATTTTGTTGGAATAGATTAAGCGATTGTTGCAGGAGCGATCGCCGCTTTGCAATCAAGGGTTTAAGTGCATCTAAACGACGCTGCTGATCAAAATTATCTTTGGTTAATTGTTGAATTTGGGCGATCGAGCGATCGATTTCTTTCGCATTGTCCCTTAATTCCTCCTGTGCAGCGGTATCTTTAACCCCTGTGAGAATGTAGCTGCGTCGCTCTCTTCCAGCCGCTTCAACCCTGTCGAGAACCGTGTGAATCGACTCTAACACCTCATAAGTATGCTGAACCGAACGCCGAGTCTCATTCAACTGCTGCACCTGAACATAAGATTCAGCAGCGACTCCGCCTAACAGCAATATTGCTAAAGCAAATCCACTTGTAGCGACTTTTTCAGAAAGCTTTTGCAAGGAAAAATCCTCCTTGTGACAGCGGGGTTAAGTTAGATTATCCCGTCTTTGTCACTCGGACATTGAATTGTTAATCGAAAAGATTGGTATTCATAGGAAAACTCTCCGTACATTGATTACGGAGAGTTTTGTGAATGTCAGGTTTCTGAGTAATAAAACCGACAGTCTATGCTGCGTTGCGAGTCATCAAGCCCCATAGGAAAATAGCAACCATCGCGCCCAAAACAGCAAATATCACACCGACAACATTAAAGGCGACTGCTGCTCCAATCTGAAACCCGCCTGTAGTAAGAAGGGTGTAGATACTACCACCCAAAAATGCACCAACGATACCGAGCAACATTGTTGACAGAATGCCGCCGCCCTGAGCGCCGGGATAAATTGCTTTGGCGATCGCGCCAGCCAACAAGCCCAAAACCAACCATGCAATAATGTTAGTCATTTTTCTTAATCTCCAAGAATGTGTGTTTCAACCGCTAAAACAATACTACCGAGTCGAGCTTTGGGATACGTCCATCTAGAGAGATAAGCTGCCGTAACCTAAAGGTAGAGAGCGGTAAGCGGCTGAAAACACTCTCATTTTTTGAACCCAAATCCTGATTTAGGCTGTTTTACTTTAGATTTTGCTCGGTCTTTACTCACCTCCAACACTGCATCTTGAAACAGTTCATGTAAGTGAACAGGTACACTTGCAATTTCAGGTAACGTCGGCTCTAAAGATTTCTGCTTATCTATCAGCAGTGCATCCAAATCCTGTTGCAAGTCAAATTCTGGACGCTTCAAAGTAACTTGCAAAATAGATTGCAGTGCATCTGGATATTGGGCTGCAAGTCGATGCCACACAAAGCTATTCATTTCTGCATTTTCCAAATGCTGAAAAATTTGTTTTTCGGTGTTGGGGTTAGTCTGCCAATTATCACTTTCTAACAATGTTTTGAATGCTTGATAAGTGGTCAAAAAGAGTTGCCCCCATTGAGGATGAGTCAATGCAGTCACTTGGTCGGCTTGTTTTAGGTGAGCAGGCAACTCAATTTGAGGAGCTACCATTTTAGTAGAAGCGTTACTGTCAAGCATTTGGGTGATTGTTTTGGCATCTGCACCCAAAGCTTCTGCCGCAGAGGCAATATCGTCTTTCGACGTGCCTGTTTTTTCGGCTAATTCTGCCAGGGTTAATGACTCATCCAATCCAGAACTCTTAACCTGTTTTTGAGTGATGTAGGTTTGGAACTCGGCTACTTTTTTACTGAATTGATATCCAGGCAATGTGATTTCGTCACTGCCAAAAAAGTCTAAAAAGTCTTGGTGGTAATGTTCAACCGATCGCCATGCTTCTGCCAATAGTTCAGGTGCATCGCTGTAGAGAAAAGCTGGATAGGCTTTTTTGAAGTTACCGATCGCCACGGCTAGCTTAGGTTTACCCAATTTTCCAAGCGATGTCCAATCACTCAAAAATATCCATTCCTCATCCGTTAGCGGAGCAATCTGAGTCAGCAAAATTTCGCCAACTTTTAGCCGTGCCATAGTTTGCAGTGAGTTTGCATCCATTGGTTTGACGCGATACTGCTTGGCGGTTGTCCAGTTGATTAACTCAAATCCATCGGGCAAAATTTCCCCAATCTCAAATAAGCCAATAAAAGCACGGTGCCAGCTTTGTAACAAGGCGCGATCGCTCTCTGCAACTGAATCTAACTGCGCTAAAAACAATTGAATCGGTGTCGTGTCCTCTACGATTCCTTCTACTAAAAAGCGATCAACGACTAACTTACGCTGATGCAATTCTGATTGGTAAGAGCGAGCCGATTGGTCAGCACTGAAAGTTTCTAGGGCGATCGCGATTTCGCCTTCGGCATCTAAAACAAAATCCGTTAGTTCTTGTTTTAGCGCTCTAGCTCGTTCCAAAATAGTATTCACCTAAAATCCTCATCTTTCTAGCCGCACGATACTATTGAACTAAGCAATAAGCAACTACCTAAAGGCTGAATTATGGGAATGTTAGGAATGAAAACTAAGCACAAACTAAATTCATCAAAGGCAGTTAGCGCCGTCCTTTTTTCTCATAATATTGCTGGTGATAGTCTTCTGCTAGCCAGTATTGAGCGGCAGGTGCAATTTGAGTGACGATGGGTTTATCGTACTTGCCAGATTGCTGAAGTTTGTCTTTAGAAACCTTTGCTGCTAACTCTTGGGCTGGTGGATGAAAAAAGATGACGGAGCGATATTGCTCACCGCGATCGGCTCCCTGGCGATTCAGGCTGGTGGGATCGTGAATACTCCAAAACAAGTCTAATAAGGTTGTGTAGGGCGCGATCGCGGGATCGTACTCCACCTGCACCACTTCGGCATGTCCGGTGATTCGAGCGCACACATCTAAATAAATTGGGTTTTCAAAATGTCCACCCATATAGCCAACAGAGGTTTTGGTTACGCCTTTAACTCGGCGAAAAGCAGTTTCAATGCCCCAAAAACATCCGGCTCCAAAAGTTGCTATTTCCATAGTTTAAGACAGGTTTCAGGTTTCAGGCTTTAGAGAACTAGGTGTAATTTAGGCAAGTGAAACGATCCAGTAGTGCTAATTTCCAGGGTTTATGGAGCTAACTCTTGGGTCGATGCTTTAAGTGTTGCCTAACCGTTTACTCAATTCGGATAACCGATTTATTGAGATCGGCTGACCGCAAAAAGTAGGATTACTACGACAAATCGTGAGGTTCTCCACACCAGATTTATTTATACCAGTTTGGGATGATGAATTTGTGAATCAGAGGAATCAAATGAAAAACAAATTTGCGGTAACAGCATTCTCGAACTGGATTTTTAGTTGGTATCGTAGCACCATTCGTAATCCTAAATGGCGTTGGTGGTTGATTTTGGGAAGTTTGGCTTATTTGGTAGATCCCTTTGATGCACTTCCAGACTTTTTGCCAATCGTTGGCATGATTGATGACGGCTTGATTGTAACAGTGCTTGTTTCAGAAGTTTCTCAGATCATGAGCGATCGCCTCAAATCCCAAAAAAACAAGTTTTCCAATGGCTCAATGGCTGATGTTAAAGCACCTGCAATTGACGTTGAAAGTGTGTCTCTCAACTAGCCCAGACTCAGTTATTTCCTAGATATTATGGGTGAGGAGTCCCTTGCCAGTCCAATTTTTCACAACCTCAAAGGAGATTTTATATGGCTACTCTAATCAAAGAAAAAATCACTGCTGATTTGCAAAAAGCAAAGGCAGAAGGTGGCTTGCGAGTTGAAAAAATTCGCGAGATTTTCAAGACTGCTGTCGCTCAGTCTATTGCGGAAGTAAAAGACGGTTCGGGTGGAGTTCGGGCGATCGCGAAAGACAGCATGGCAAGCGTGATAGATATTTTGAATGAAACAGGCAATAACACCCAAGCAGAGGTGAATGCATCGGTTGAAGGCATTGTGGAAGGCGTTCAAGAGAGCAACTACAATGCAGCAGATATCGGGGGTGCATTGGCTGAAATTGAAGCTTCTGGCAACCAAACCTCTGCGGATATGCAATCGTTGATGGCGGCTGTGCTGAATGCCCTAAAACGCACGAAGCAATATGCCTTGCTGATGGAGCGTTACGTTGAAGTGAAAACTCGTCTTGATTCTGTCGATGCTCAACTGGCGGAAAAATATGGCGATCGCTACCAACAAGTGAAGCAACAGCTTGAAAAATTCTGGAAAATTGCAAAAGTTTGGTTCGCGAAAGCGAAAGCAACAGTCAGCGCTCCAGACCCTGTGCAACGGATGCACATAGAACTGGGTGCCAAAATGGCTGAAAAAAAGTAAGCCTAAAAAACTTTCGGCATAATGACTGAAAACTTTGCGATATATGCAGAAGCCAAGAGAAAAATGACTCAACCTCTTGGCTTTCAGCGTTTAAAGATTTTTTCTAATT
>JBBSCL010000090.1:0-9141 GCA_038250345.1 Leptolyngbyales cyanobacterium | reverse complement strand
GGTAAAGGATTTATCGCTCTTTTGTTCGTGCAGGCGATCGCCCAACGCTTGATCGACAGAACTGACCAGCGTCAGGAACAGTGCATGCAAATGCTTACCTGTGAGGTAACCCGGTGGAATGGGCGATCGCGGTTGCAGGTTTAGGACTAAACTATGGGGCATGGTCTTTGATTGGGCGGAACGTTAATTGGAGAGGGGACGGATCATGCAGATTGATGACTTCAACCGTGCAAAAGAATTAACTCAAAAGCTGAAGCAGAGTACACCCTTTAAGGTGCGTCCGGGTAAGCAATTGCTCAAAACAATGCGAGAGCAGGGAGAGAAGGCTTCACCAGAGCAAGAGTTTGAAGTAACCTGGGTGGACTATTCGGGCGATGAAGGTGGCATTATGTGCGCTCTGGGAGACAACGAGACGGGGAAGCAGGTCTATGTCAGTTCCCTGACACACCTTAAGTTTGATCCAACCCATCCTCTGGCGGAAGCGGTTGAGGCATACCAAAGTCGGCGCATCCACGGCTTAAAATTACAAGCTCGTAAAAGTGTCATGGCAGAGTTAATGCAGATGGAGCGATCGACGCAGCAAAAGCGCTCGGGCAGGGATGGCTTTGGTAAGTAGGTGGTAACTCACTTCTGGACGCGATCGGGCGTACTGCTGTAGGGTGTCTTGAATTGAAGCGTGGCTTAGTGTCATTGCTGCAACTCCTGAAGTTTCTGGTTAATTTCATCCCGGAGTTCTCGTTGTAGCTGCTTTATAGCTTCAGGTGTCATCAATTTTGCTTGCTTGAAAGCAGTGAATTCTCCTGAATTGCGTTCATACAAAATCTGCCCGTCTTGTGCAATGTCGTGTGCCAAAAGATCCGAACAGTGCCCCATGTCAACAACATCAATCTGGTCGTCTAACAATTGAAAAGCTTTCTGTAAAATACCCCATACTCGATAGGAATCCCAACCACCTTTCTCATATTGCTTACGGATGTCTTCATCACAGAGAAAGGCAAAGTCCCAATCACTGTTTGGTATGGCATCACCTCTGGCTCTAGAGCCAAATAAGACTAGTAGCTTGATGTAGGGAGCTTGCTCTAGGATGTTAGGAATTAGTCCAGGCAAATCATCAATCGACAGTTTTGGGATTTCTTGTCTGACAAGGTATTGAGCATAAAGTAAACAAGCCTGGAGGTCTTCTTTCGCTAAGGAGGGATAGCTTTTTAGCAGGGTTTCAAAGGTATCTCCTGCCGCCAGCATTCCTAGAATATGCTCAACCGCAATCCGATGCCCCCGAACGATCGGTTTGCCGTTGAAGGTGCTGCGGTTTGTGGTGATGCGTTGCAAAAGTTCGTTTTCGTTCATGAGTCACCTCTTATGCTGGTGGTATGAATGAAGAAATGCTTGTCTGTTCAGGGTGCATTGCATGAGTCTACTTGGGATCATCAGAGACTAAGACACTTAGGCAGGTATTACGTCCTAGACCATTATCTCAGGATTTAGCAATGCCTTTACTTTCAAGGAGTCAGCACGATCGCCCAGTGTGCGATCGACTGAACTCACCAGGGTTAGGAACAAGGCATAGAAATGTTTACCCGTCAGGTAGCCCGGTGGAATGGGCGATCGGGGTTGCAGGTTGAGAATGAGACTGTGGAGCATAGTGTTTTAAAAAATTATCGGTAAGAAAGTTCTGGTTGATCACAGTTGGGATTAAAGCCACTGAGACAAATCACTTGAGTCATAGGCTTCTCTGGTACGACTAACCCTTTAACGCAGTCATGAGCGCCGTAGTAATATTGATCATTGACATTGAGTTGCATCGTCTTTGGAGTTACCATACTGACATCGTTGTAACCACCTTCATAGCCTCTAACGACTACGGGAGTATCCGACTCAAACTGAGAGAGTATTTCAATAAGTTCCTTAGCAGTCATAGTTAGGCAATCCAAAATTCTTCTTCATCCATTAAGTGAATTTTAATGCCATTCATAGCGGCAGTCATAATGGCATCAATGCCGGTGAAGAAAGTGTAATTTTTTGAAAACCCATCACCCGTGACTTGGATGGAATATGACTCGATGCCTTGTTTGCGAAGATAAAAGACAATGCCTTGATTCACCGTGGTCGGAACGATTACACCTGCCAACCATTCTTTTTTGAGAGCGGCAAGAAGCGGGGTTGGGATAGCTACACCTTGCTGACTACGGCGCACATTACAGTTCTGGAAAGCTGTTAGACGATTTAGTTTCATATATTTGAACTCATCTTCTGACCCATTGTAGTTCAGGTGAAAGCTAAGTTCATAAGGTATTTCAGCCCGACTCATAATTTCAATAAAATCACCACGTTGATTGAACTCATAGTTTCGCAGCAGATGAATCGGATCAATGTCAGTATCTTCTGAAATATCCAACAGCCAGTTGTGAGGATCACGAATGTGGACATTTTCAAACAGGCTGGAGCGAAACTGAAAGATGGGCGCATAACTGTTTCGCCATTCTTCAGCAAAACTTTTCATTTCTTCAGCAATGTCGTTGCGTTTAGCGATCGCGTCATCCCACGTTTGTAAGGTTGTGCGTTTTGCCTTAAAGTCTTCTGCATCATCAATGTGTTTAGCTTCTAGGAAGGTTTTTAAGAACTGGTACTTTGCACTGTATGCACTTCTGCCCCAAACCTTAGCGAAGTTCCATTGCTTTTCATTCTTGGCCACGACAGGAACTTTTTGCAGCGTTTCTGCCAGCAACAACGCTTGCATCCGAGCGCGATAATGTTTCCAATCACGCCTACCGCCAAAAACAGATTTCAGCGTTTCAAACAGGTGGGAAATCAGGCTCTCCTGCGATAATGCTTTAAGGGCATCTTCGAGAATAACCAGCGGACGGGCTGTTTCAAGCAAGGCTTCAGATTGCCAATAAATTTGAAGGAATGGGCGTTCAAGGCATTTTAACTCTTCCAACTTTTGCTGAAGTGCTGTGCGTCCACCCGTGATATCCAATGAGGTAATATCTTGTTCCCAGGCTTTTTCTTTTAAGTACGCGATCGCCTCCGATGGCACATCAGTTTCTCGTTTACCCAGAACTCGACCCACGCGTCCAAGCCGTTGCCAGAAGGCCGCGCGATCGCGGGCAGAAAAAATCAACCAATCGAGATTTTGACGTTCTGGGGCTGGATTGCGTTCAAAGTTGAACCCTACATCAACCGTGCTAGTTGCCAGAATAATAGAGCATTGCATCGCTCGTTGACGATCCAATTTAGGAGCAGGACCTGTGATTCTGCCAATGTGCGATTCTAGTCCTTTAGCTTTTAGGATACTATGTAGGCGATTAATTAAATCAAGGGAATCAAGAATAACGGCTCCACTTTGCCCATCGTGATGATGAAAGCGCTGCACAACTTCATCTGCGATTTCGGCAAGCAATTCATCACGCGATCGCTGCGGACGAATTGTCAGATTTACAGATGTCTGTGATGGCAGACGATATTCACCTGATTCACCATCAATCTCCTTGACACGAACTCCCTGTGTCTTCAGGGTTTCAAAGACCCGTTTACAGGCAGGTTCAGGGGTTGCCGTAAGCAAAATGACTTTGACATTTTGTTTGAAAAAGCCAAACTCATGCAAATACACCAGGTAAAATAGCAAGCCAACTAATTGTTTTGCGTTATAGAGGTGAAACTCATCAAAGATGATCGTGCCAAATTGCGTGAGAAAGCTATAGGCAAGGTTGCCTTGATCGAGTTTGTTGTATTGGAAAAATGTGGCGTAGTAAAAAATGTCAGGATTTGTCACTAGCAGCAGCGGACGATTTGCCCCAACTTCTGGAAAGACAGAAGCAGGATTGCGAATTAGGTTGTAGAGTTTTTCACCACCGCGAACACCCACGCGATCGTTTGACCATTGGCGAATTTCTTTCGCTGAGACGGGCTGCACGTGGTGATTCAATTTCCCCTGCGTAGATTGAATAAACTGTTTTGCCGCCTTAGCTTGTTGCTCAATCAAAGCATTGGTAGGTGCAATGTAAATGGCACTACGATTGGGTTGATGCAGCAGAGTCGTTAAGCCTGCGATCGTTTTTCCTGTACCCGTTGGGGCTAGATCTAAGATGATGTCGTGGTTACGAGACTGTTCAAATACGTCAACCTGATGCTGCAAAGCGCGTTGCATGAACTGTAGCTCTACTGGCAATGCTGCTGTTGGACAGGCTGCGATACTTCTAGGCTCTAATTGAATTGAGATTGGTTCATATACCATTACTGCTAGCCCCGCCACAAAACTGCATGTTGGCTGGAACGACGTAGTCGCCAATTTGCCATGCTTCAGACCGAAAGCGCAGGTTTCTCACCAACGATGTCGGCGGCATGGAAATCAGATCAAAAGACAAGAGGTGTATCCCAGTCGGCAAATCTGCTGTGCTGAAGTAGGCTGTGCTGGTGTAATCGGCAACGGGCAAATGTTCCAGAGGTATTTCAGCCAAAATGGAAACGCGGACTTTGCTCATGAATTTGCCCAAGCGGATATATTCGGGTAGCTCGCGGTCGCCAAACACCAAGGTACGAAACCGATTGCCCCGCTCAATCATCCGCAATCGCCCTGTTTGAGGATAATTGCTGGGGCGGAATGAGCTGGGTTTTTCGCCTTGACGAACCTTGAGCATATCTTGACGGGCTGTAGCAACGCGGTTGTTGGTCATTGCATACCAGTAAGAATCTGAAAGCGCATTGAACCGCTCAAACCGATAGGTTGGACTGCCCGTAGCTGACCAAGCTGGCAGGACGTAGCACTGTTGATTGAGTGGCGTTAGGTCTTCGATATAGCGAGGTCTTCCAGTATCGCGTCCGGTAAGTCGGTAGGGCGATCGCGCCCAGCCCAAAGCATACGCTAAAGCATAATTGCCGATCGCCCCCTCTGTATAATAGGTATCTGATAATTCTCTGGAAGCAAAGAACACAGGTTCTGCACACCACAGTTCGATCAGCTTTGCTGTTTTGAATGGCAACCTGACAGCAGGTTTTACATCATCTAGCAGGCTCAATTGCTCAGTCATGGACTAATTCCCTGCTTCGGCGGTTTCTTTCTTCTTCCCTTTACCTTTCTTTTCACCGACTTGGCGGAATGGTTCATAGGATGCATCCAATCGCTTGAGGAAAGCTTCTCGCTCTGCGTCTGACCAATGGCGATCAACATCAGCGATCGCCGCTGCCAGTTCTTCATTTGTAAGCTGCAATGAAACACCTCTGCGATGAGTCCAACTGGCGATTACAGTTTGAGCTGCATCGATCAACTCACCATTATCGAGTGGATGCTCTAACGGTTTGCTATTGGCGGTGAACTCGTCATAAATGGCTTGTACTAACTCCAGCGAACTTGGCAATTCTGCAATGCCGCCAAAGATGCCGAGAATTTGGTTTTCCATGCGTCCGACTCGGCTCGATACGGCACCATAGCGACTGGTGAGGAGGATATTGCCAACAATGTAGCGAAACTCATCCGCTGTTACATCCTTCAAGGTGACAACATCCAGAAAATGCACACCCGGTTTGATATATTCACTGGTATTTAATGCAGTTGAAGCATTACCTTTTTCATCACGCATTGTTCCTGTTTCAAAGATGGCGTTGATCGTGCGATCGCTCAACGTATCAGTTGCAGTCAAAATGCTAAAAGCATCCTCTGTCCAAATCCGGCTCTTTTGAGCACCACCGCCCCCTGCGGCAAAGCCATACAGGAAGCAATCTACACACATCTCACAAGGTGCATTAGTATTGAGCGCACAAGGTACACCGTCTTTATTGAGGCGCAGTAAGTCTTGAGCGCGGAGAAATTCCCGGCCTTTGCGCCGCTCTGGTGCAACCTGTTTGCGTTTAGTCATGACCAGCCGTTGCACCACTTGCTTATCAGTTTGTCCTGCCTGAATAAATTCACGACACATAGGTTCGCCCGTACCTTCAGTTCGCAGAATCAACTCAGACAGAGACGTTCTCAAGACCACCAAACCAATGGTTCGGCCTTTAGGAAAGTTTTCGTATGCAGGCGCAAAGAAGGGATTCAGTTTTTCGATCGACATGACAGTTCCTTGGTAATGAATTAATGAGCGATGAATTAATACAAATCAGGCTATGCAGCCGTTTCTTGAGCCTTCTTGTCGGCTTCTACCTTTGCTCTCACATCTCGCCGTGCTTCTTCCAGAAAAAAGAGATAAGCTGCCTCCAGGTTTTTCTGATCACTCAGTAGTTTATCTGGACGACCTTGATACACCTCCTCATAAAGCTGACGAATCACGGTGTAGTAGCTTTTGATTTGTTCCAACTTGGTCAAACCCACGCCATGTTCTCGAATTCGATCCAAACGCGTGTGATATTTCTGCACTAGTGCCGCAAACATAAAATCCAAATCCATGTAGGTTTTCTGAGAACGGGCAGCGGTGGTGAATTCTACAAAGGGTTCAGCGAGTGAGGTACGTTTCTCCGCCGAACTCCCCCACAGTTTTGCTTCGGCAGCAATCTGAGCGGCTTCCTTCAAATACTTGGTCAACAAAGAATTATCGTTGGGCATAAGGCTCCTTAATAGTGTTTGTAAGGGTTCTCGAATGCGATGCCAGTTGAAGCCAAGATTTGGGTCATCCTGCTCTCGCAAAATCCAACGCAGCAAGACAAAATAGAGGCTAAACGGCTGATTACAGGCACGGGCAAGGTCGTAGATACAGTCATCAACCTTAGATAGGCTAACGATCGCGATCGCTAAATCTGACAAGCACCTCAATCGTGTCAGAAGCTCCTTTGCCTCAGTGCGTTCATACATCCCCACTTGAGAATTGCCAATATTCAAGAGAGATTGCAGCGCTGAAGGAATGCCTTCGACACGACCAAAAACATGAGTTACCACATCTACTTGTAGTCCTGCACTGAGCACAAACGGAAACCCAAACTCAGGCGCTAAGGACAGCTCTAATGCTAATCTCAGTGACTTCAATAGCGACAGCGATGCTGTAGTATCGCCCCAAGTAATGGGAATGGTGACAGTGGAATGCACAAAATCACGACGCTTGGGCAAGGCAAATCCGACGACTTTATTGGCTTTGAAGACGATCGCTCTATCTCGGTACAACTTCAACTCATCAAGGGTGACAGGGCCGCCTTCCCCATTCGTTGCTTTCATATCGTCTAACCAGTCTCGCCAGATTCGCAGCAGCTCTGGACAAGATCCCTGTGGTAAGGAGAAGTGCAAATAGTAGGGTGGTTCTTTTTTGGCTGCTGGAAAATGAGCGCCAACTGTCATTAGTTGATAAGCAAGCGATGCCATTGGCTCAGCCTGCCGGACTGGATCGCTGGTCATACCACCTGGCAGACGATTGGAAAACATTTGCACCTTTGTTCCAATCGGCATCTTGTCAGAACTCAGCGTACTGGTTTCGCTGACAGTCGCGCCTAGAGAGCAGCGCTGACGAGGATTTGCTTCTATATAAGCCACCAATTCACTGTTTCCATAGGCACTCCTAACAAAGGGACAACTGAGCGATCGCTGCACAGATGTAATCATATCTTCTGACACATCCGCATGACTGGCTTGAGTCTCGCCATTTCGCAACTCTAGTGATTCCTGTAAAGCAACAATGACTCCTTGCATTCCATTGGGTGATGATTTTGCAGCAAAGAGCGATCGCCCATACAGCGCATCAAACGGCTCTAGTGCCTGTCGCTGTGGTTCCGATAATCCAGCATGAGTTGCGATTCGATCCCAAACAA
Source organism: Leptolyngbyales cyanobacterium (assembly GCA_038250345.1). Taxonomy (GTDB): domain Bacteria; phylum Cyanobacteriota; class Cyanobacteriia; order Leptolyngbyales; family Leptolyngbyaceae; genus ULC077BIN1. The sequence goes on along the minus strand of JBBSCL010000090.1, from coordinate 1,416 downwards.
GCTTGGGCGATAATTCTGGCTCAACTTCTCGATAGCTAAGATAGGCAGCTTTCATCCCTTCAGAAATACTAAAGTCTTCTGAATCTATAGCCGGGATTAATCCAACTTCTAGTGCTGTTTTCAACTCAGCAGGCTCAACTTTTTGATTGCCCCATTTCTCAACATCTCCTTGAACTTTCTCCAATTTGAATCCCGCTTTCTTCTTTTCTAGGAGTGCCAGAACTACATTCAACACTTCATCGCGATCGTGTTGCACGGCTTGATGAGAAACTTTAATTCCATCTTTAGTTGCCCTAACCAACTGCTCAATATTGCTGCCAAACACCTGATCAATTTTGGCTTGCCACGCAGCAGCAATTTCCATCGTTAAATCTAATTCTACATGCGCAGCTCCTTCGATTAGAATCCCATCTGGGAACAGCGCTAGCACATTGTACTGATGCTGATACAGTACTTCTTCACACGCACTCAACAGCAGTGCTGTGATATAGCCTCGGTCTTCTGTAATCCTGACTCGATAGATTTCACAGGGACGACCTAACGCATGAATTAACTCTGTCCGAATTTTTTGAGCTAGCTTTTCTTCTGCAAGCTCCAAATCAAATAAATCGGCTGCCCGGAGGATCGAAGCCCAGCGTTCAATCTGCGGATCTTCCGGCAAAAATCTGGCACCGTCGCTCACGTTGTGCCCGGAGTGCCGCTCGATTAATTTTCGGGCTAATTCTAAGTCTGCATCCGATTGAATTAGAACGCTGACTCCGGCTTGCTCTAGCTGCTCTTTGAGAAAGGTCTGATTTCTCGCCAGCACTTTGACGCTGGGACTGTTTTGCCCATAGAGCTTATTGAGGTCATGAACAGCAGTCGCCGCTAGTAGCACAGCCCTCTGCGGCTCTGGTACAGCTGCTAAGCGGCTCACCGTTAAACTGAATTGGCACGCTGAATCTAAGTGTTCAGCCAACGTCCTGCTTTCTCGTACACCATGCTGTCGGTGTGTGCCATGTAGTTCGTAAAGCTTGGGACGAATTGTCTGAAAATAACGATCTTCGAGTGTTTCAGGAACGCGATTGAGTAATGACATTTGGGAATGCTTCTACTGATTACAGGTTGACTCTCGACCCAGATGTACGTAACTGGTTGCGTTAGTCCTATCTTGACAGGCACAATAGAGATTGTCCAGTACAAAGTACACGTACACTTTCTGGGGTTCTCATGGGTCGTCGTGGTCAGTCGGTAACGCTGTCAATTTCAGACAGCCATAAAGCGCAATTAGAAGCGATCGCCCTTGAACAGGGAATGACCTGGGGCGATCGCCCCAACATTTCGCGGTTAGTGGAAGCGATCGCTCAGCGAGAGCTGCTAATTGGTCGCAACAACGATTGGTCAACCAGTCGCATTTTGGCGCTCCAGCAGGCTATG
>JBBSCL010000089.1:0-9178 GCA_038250345.1 Leptolyngbyales cyanobacterium | reverse complement strand
AGCTTGGGTGGGGTCTGTTCAGTTCGGAGTTTAGGCGCGATGGTGCCTAATTCACGGTGTTGTTTGAGTAAATTGTGGACAAAACTTAAGGTGACTCCAAAGTTTTTAGCTAGCTGACGTTGTCAAATGTCGCCAGACTCATAAGCATCAGCAGAAATAAATTCAGAACGATTTTGCGCCATTTCAGCGATCCGTCATCTCGTTAAGAATTGTTAAATCCTCTTGGTGCAAGGGTTGTAGCGCCATGAAATTTTGAATTTATAATTGCTGCATAAGCATCGACAATTTTCTGGCGCAAGTCTAGAGAGTAAGGCTTCATATCCCCTATTAACCATCGATAGAGTTCTGGTTTTAACTGTACTACACTAGATTAATAACTGCTATAATCGAAGTCAGCCGTCGTAACAGCGAGGGAATCTCAGCATTGTTTAAACTCACTCGCCGTAATAGTGAAGCGATTTCACGTCATAGCGAATCAATTGCTTCCATCAATGCCACGATCGAGCGCATGGATCGCTTGTTTGACTACCTGATTCGCCATAATCAAGAGCAATCAGAAGAATAAGCGTGTCCTCCCACTAACCTCAACCACTTTGGCATAGCCTGTACGAAGTATATATCGCCCTCTTTGCAAATCCAGCCTTGAGGGCGATCGCTTTTGGTTGAGGGGGCGATCGCGTTTTGTTTGGATGGGCGATCACGTTTGGGAGGAGAGGGGCGATTGCTTTTGGGAGAGGAGCGATCGGTTTTCTATAGTTTTAGCCGCGATCGCTGATAATCAAGTTAGTCCATTCATTGCATTCTTATGGAAACAGCCAAAATTCTGCAAGAACTCGGAAAATTATCCATCAGCGATCGCCTCACCATCGCCGAAACTGCTTTGCAACTAATTCAGGCAGAACAATACTCCCTCACCACCGAACAACGTAAACGACAGTTAGCGATCGTCGCCACAACTGCAATTTCAGACTATGCACCTGGTAGCCAACTGCTTGCTTTCTCAACCCTAGAGGGTGAAGACTTTCATAACGACCCCAATGACGCTACCCTAAGCGCCCATGCTTAGAGGGCAAGTCTGGCTAGTTAACCTCGACCCAACCATCGGGAGTGAAATTAGCAAAACTCGTCCCACGGTGATTGTGAATGATGACGCAATCGGGATTTTGCCATTGAAAGTGATCGTGCCAATTACCGATTGGAAAGAGCGATATGCTACACGCCCTTGGATGGTTCACCTTCAACCAACGATTGATAATGGACTCAGTAAACCCTCTGGCGTAGATACATTTCAATCCGCTCTATTTCACAGACCAGACTGATTCGACAATTAGGGCAATTGTCTGAGCCGGAAATGCAATTGGTCTCACAGACGTTGGCAACTGCCCTGAGTCTTTGAAATCGCCTTTCTTTGCGCCAGCATTGAGGGCGATTCGCTTTTTGGGAGTGGGGCGATCTGTGGGGTGGTCGATCGCGTTTTGGGAAGAGGGACTATCGGCTTTTGGGGAGAGGATTGATCTGTGAAGTGAAGGGGCGATCGCGGCAATAGAGACTTTAAGGCTTCGATGTTACTTGCGAGAAAGATTTTGCCGTTGGGCAGCATAATCCGCCGCTGTGATGTAGTCACCGATCGCAAAACAGGCAACTTTGAGGTTGCCCAAAACCTGTTCTTCCACCCGACTATCATTCATTGACCGAGCGATTTCAAGGCGTTGTTCATAGCAGTGGATGGCGTTAGCGTAATCTCCTAATGCGTCATAAGCGACACCAATACTGCCCAAAGCTTGCTCTTCACCTCGCCAATCATCTAGTTTGCGCGTTGCTACCAGCCGCTGTTCGCCGCATTCAATCGAACGGGTGTAGTCTTCTACTGCATAATAGGCATTCCCTAAATTTCTCAGAATTTGGGATTCCATGCGGCTATCTTGCAATAGTCTTGCCAGGGCGAGCCGCTGTTGGTAATAGTCGATCGCATTGACATAATCTCCCAAGGCATAGCAAGCATTACCCAGATTTTTGAGAATTTGTTCTTCTACTTGCCGTGAACCCAGTTCACGCGCAACAACGAGGCTTTGCTTTTCATAAGAAATCGCTTGCTCGTATTGGCTCACCGCTTTGTACGCTAGCCCTAAATTGTTGAGGGCTGCCATTTCGCCGGGGCGATCGCCCACCTCTTTCGCCAACGACAAACTCTGAAGCTGGTATTCAATTGCCTTATCGGGTTCTTTGAAATGGCGATAGGCGTTGCCCAGGGTACTCAGGCTAATCACTGCACTGGGGCGATCGCAGGTTTGCTGAGCATAAACCAAAGCAGACTGCGAATATTCAATCGCTTTACTGTAATGCTTCAAGCTATAAAATGTTAAACCAATACTACTGAGCGATCGCCCCTGACCCAAATCATCCTGAGTCGCTTGATATAGGGAATAGGCTTGCTTGAACAGATCTAAAGCCGCTTCATATCGTCCAGCTTGATAATTTTCGCTACCTAATCCTAAAAGCCGATTTGCCATACTTTGAGAAGTTTCAATCGGCTGCAAAAATTCGCCTTGAGCCGATTCACTTGCAAGAGGCTTGCTATCACCAGTTGGAATCAAAGTCTCATGCAAAGAATTAGAATTTTCGGACTGATCTATTTCAGATTGACCTAACTGATCTAGGGGAACATCAGGAACTCGGTCGTAGTCCTTATCAAGATAAACAAATCTATTTTCCATTTCCATCGCTTAGCGCCTCCCGTTTCATGCTGGCTTAGATTGCCTATATGGTAGAAGACTCCCTGTCTCGATCAGACTAGCTTGCGTAGCTTGAGAAAGAACTCGGTGATTTCTAGGCTTTTCTCAAAGAACTCGCTGCTCTTGAGCCAGTATATTTAACAATTTTGATTCACCCATCTGCAATTAGTTCAGTTTGCTAACTGCACCAGCAGGTCCTACAACCGAAATGTAAGGTTTCGTCAAATATCGCTGAGCCACCGCTTGAGCCTGTTCAGCGGTAATGCTAGCGATTTGTTTTTGAAAAGTCTGATCAAATTCAATCCCTAAACCCAATGTTTCATACCAGCCAAACGTTTGAGCAATCTGGGCGTTGGTTTGTTTCCCTAATGCATATTGCCCTAACATCTTATTTTTAGAGGCTTGCAACTCTTCTGCCGAGAGGGGGGTGACCCCCAATCGATCAATTTCTGATTGCAATCCTGCTAAACCGATCGCGGTATTTTCCGCTGCCGTTCCCATGTATGCCACAAATTGGGCAGTGTCTAGGCGCGTGGTGTAAAAGGCAGAGACTTCGTAAGCTAAGCCGCGTTTTTCCCGCAGTTCCACAAACAAGCGACTCGATAGCCCGTTCCCCAAGTAGGTATGCAGCAGCTTCAGCGTGGCATAGTCCGGATGAGCGGGCGAAGGATAGCCTTGTGAAATAGATGAGGATTGCAACGATGAACTGATTACCGCAGGAGCGAGATAGCCCAACATCAAAATGGATTGTTGCGTTTCTTGCGCGGTTGTTTTGGATACGGGGTTTGCTAAAACGGGTGGAGCTTTGAGAATCGGCAGCGGCTGATCTGGACTTTGCCAATCGCCTAAGACCGATTCAATTAGGGAAACAGCGACTTCTGGTTGAATGCGACCTGATACGCTAATAATCACATTATCGGGGCGGAAGAAAGTGTTGTGATAAACCAGCAAATCGGTCTGGCTGAGTTGAGAAACGGTTTCTTCTGTGCCTAAGCCGGATAAGGCGTAGGGATGATCGCCATACATACTGCGCCTTAGCTGGTCATAAGCAACCGTGAAAGGCTGCTCTTGCTGAGAGCGAATTGCCTGTAGGGTGAGGCGGCGTTCCAGCTCTAGTTCTTTTTCAGGAAAGGTGGGCGATCGCAATAACTCTCCCGCCAAAATCAGCATCTCTTTAAAGTCGGCTGAAACTGCCTTTAAACTCAGTAAAAAGTAGTCGGTTGTGGCATCGGTTCCCAAACTGGCACCCACCGACTCCACCTGTTCGGCAATCTCCAAAGAAGAAAGGGTTTTGGTTCCTTTGGTCAACACGGCAGAGATTAAATGAGATAATCCAGCCTGATTGGGTTGCTCCCATCTGCTACCTGCCCGCAGAAAAAACCGAGCGGCAATAATATCAGCGGTAGGATTTTCGGTGACTAGCACCACAATTCCATTGCTTAAAGTAGTGCGATGAACCAGTTGAGCAGGTTGAGAGGTGATCGTGTGAAGTGTCACAGAAAATTCCTTCCGGATACAGAGTTAAAAGCGAATGACTCAGAAAATATTTTTGGCAAGCTTATTTGTATAGAGGAATAGAGGAGTGAAGATGCACGATTTCCTGACGGATTTAGCAATTACTCCACTGTGCGATCGCGTCCTCAATTGCGCTCCGCTACATCGGTTTCACAACGGTTACGGCATAGTGATAAGGAGATAGATATTGAGCCGCTAGCCGCTGGAGATCTTCTGGCTGAATTGCCTGGATGCGCTGAGGGTAGGTGCAAACGACTTCGGGATGGACGATCATGCTGTAGTAGCCGTAAAGTCCGGCGAGTTGACTAGGGGTTTCAGTAGAAAATGCATAGTCATTGCAGAGTAACCGCTTACAGCGAGAAAGCTCTGCTTCAGAGATGGGCAGCGATGCCAATTCCGAGAGGCGATCGCAAATGATCGCTTCCACCCGTGCTAAGTCCTCTGCCTCCAGCCATGCGGTAATGGTAAACAAGCCAGATTCGCGCTGCACAGAAAAACCACTGCTAATTGCCTGCACTAGGTTGCGTTGTTCTCGCAGTTCCCACACTAGCCGAGATGTGCGCCCCTCTGCCAACAGCACCGATAAAAGATCTAGCCCATAAGCAGCATTTAACTGCTCATCTAGACTTTGCACCAATGAATCCATCCCCGATCCTAGCCATGCCATCATCAGCCGCGCCTGCTCAATTCGGGGCATCAGCAGTTCTTTACGCCGAATTTGGGTGATGGGCGGTTCTGCTTCAGGTGAATGCTGAGGACAGGTTTCCCGGTCTGAAAAATTATGAAAAGTGCGATCGACCAGGCTGAGGGCAGCATCTTGGCTGACATCCCCCACAACCACGACGGTCAAGTTTTCAGGCTGGTAGTAGGTGCGATGAAAGGCGCGCATTTCATCCGGCGATCGCGCCATTAACGTTTCCTCGATGCCTAAAATCGGGCGACCATAAGGATGACGTTGATAGACAGTTTCGGAAAGCACCTGAAACGCAACACAGTCTGGATTGTCGTAGGACTGGCGAATTTCTTCTAAAACAACATCCCGCTCTCGGTCAAACTCATCATCGGGAATTGCCGCGTTTAACAGAATATCTGCCAAATATGGCAGGGTTTCTTCAAGATGCTGGGCTGCGGTGGCAATGAAGTAATGAGCATAGTCGTAGCTGGTAGCAGCGTTCGTGACCCCGCCTCGATGTTCCACTTCGCGATCGAACACGCCAGGAGCAATTTTTGCAGTGCCCTTAAAAATCATGTGTTCTAAAAAGTGCGCCATGCCTGACCATGCGTCGGTTTCTAAGACTGAACCCGCCTTAACCCAAACATCTACTGCTGCAACGGGCATCGCAGGAGTATGTTGATGAATCACCGTCAAACCGTTATCCAGCAGGGTTATGCTTGCGGGAAACGGCTCAGCCTTTAACAGAACGTTGGTCAATTTTTAACCCTGAAGCGCATTAGAGTTATCATAACGCTGCCTTGGATCAAGTGATGGCAATGTTTAAGGTCTGCTTAATGTGAAGGTTGCCCTCACCGTTTTTAGTAACGAATTCTGGGATCAATATAAGCATTGATGATATCGGTGAGGATGCTGGACATGGCAACGATCGCGGCAAAGAAAACCACAATGCCTTGAACAGTGGGGTAATCTCGTTGGGCGATCGCGCGATACAGCCGATTTGCCAACCCAGGCCACGAGAATGTGACTTCCGTCAAAATCGCGCCCCCCAGCAACGCTGCAATCGTGAGTCCCAAAATGGTGATCACAGGAATCAGAGCATTTTTGAGTGCGTGAGATACTAAAATACGAGATTCCGAAATGCCCCTAGCCCTTGCCGCTTCGATGTAGTCTGCCTTGAGCGTTTGCTGCAAATTGACTCGTACAATCCGTTCAAAAATGCCGCTGATCAAAATTCCTAGCGTTAAACAAGGCAACGCCAGATAATATAGCGCCGTGAAAAACTGACCCAGATTGACGTGAAGTAAGCTATCCAAAAGATACAAGCCAGTGGGTCCATCGGGGGGGGCGATCGTCACCGGAAAGCGAGTGCCCAATGGAAACCAGTTAAGCTGCACTGCAAATATCAATTGCAGCAGCATTCCCAGCCAAAACATGGGAATTGAGTAGGTGAGAATGCCAAACAGTCTACCCGCTAGATCTAGCGAGGTATTGGGACGGGAAGCGGTGATTATCCCAACGGAAACGCCCACTACAAGGGCGATCGCTAAACTACACAGTGCCAACTCCACGGTTGCCGGAAAAAACTTTTGGATAATCCCCCAAACCGATTGCCCCTGAGTCGTGAGGGAGTTGCCTAAATCTAGCCGCAGCAGCGAACCCAGGTAACCCACATATTGCACCCATAACGGTTGCCCTAACCCTAACTGCTGTCGCAATTCATCTTTGGCGGCTTGGGGTGCCCGTGGTCCCAATAGTGCATCCACCGGATCACCGGGCGTTGCCCTCATCAGCAAAAATACTAACGTCGCAATCAACCACAGCATCACCGGAGCTAATAGCAGGCGAGTCAGGATGTAGGAGCGCAGGGAGCTAGAGCGAGACATGATAGGGGCTAGGAGTGAAAGGGGCTGGGAACTAGCTAGACTTTAGCGTTAAGAACTTTTCCATAGCGGCGATCATTTTGGGAGACCAGCGACGGGTTTTGGTGAGCCATTCGATGTTTTTGTAACGAGAGTCTATGCCCACGGCTGCAACCCATTCGCTTTCGGCTTCTCCTTGCCTGCCCTGTGCCCATAGTGCGGCGGTCAAAGCGGCGCGCATATCGGCAAACTTAGGATATTTTCGTACTAGGTTCCGCATCGTGCGAATGGCTTCATCGGTTTGATCAGTTTGATAGAGGGCAAGGGCGTAATTAGCACGGGCAAAAGCGTAGTCTGGAGCCAAGTCGCACGCTTGTTTAAAGTCAGCGATCGCAGCCTGCCACTGCCCCAAACCTGCTTCTGCATTACCGCGATTGTTGAATGCCAGCGGATCTTTAGGATCTAATTCCAGCACGTGATTATAGTCAGCGATCGCCTGATCCCACTTGCCTACACCTTCCAGTGCAGCACCCCGATTTAGATACGGATCGGGCGCAGCGGGTGCTAGCTCAATCGATTTATTGTAGTCAGCGATCGCGCCTTCTAGTTTGTTTTGGCTCACCCGCGCATTACCTCGATTGCTCCAAACTGCGGGATTTTGGGGGAAGCGATCCAGCATTTGAGTCCAGTAGGTTTCTGCCGTAGCAAAATCTCCCTGATTGGTGGCATCCAGCGCCTTTTGGTACAGTGCATCCAAATCTTGCATCAAATCTAGTGCAGAAGGCTCCACAATTTTAGAGGGGGTAGGCGGTATCGGAGGAGGCTGTGAGGCAGCCAACGCAGAAGGCGCTGACCAGGCAGGCATGACGAGAAATAGGCTGAGAAGAATGGCGAAAAGGTGAATCATAGTTTTGGGTTTCGGGTATCAGGTTTCAGGTGCTAGGTTTCGGGTATGAGGTTTCGGGTATGAGGTTTCGGGTATGAGGTTTCGGGGTTATTTTTTCTGATCACTAGCCCCTAGCCCCTAGCCCCTAGCCCCTAGCCCCTAACCTCTAATCCTTAGTCTAAAGGATTGAAAGTTGAGCATCGGGGGGAGTGTAGCCAAGATGTTTCCAAGCGGCAGCGGTGGCGATGCGTCCGCGAGGGGTGCGGTTGAGGTAGCCAATTTGCAGTAGGTAGGGTTCGTAGACTTCTTCAATGGTTTGAGCATCTTCGCCTGTAGCAGCGGCGATCGTTTCCAGTCCAACGGGACCGCCATTAAAGTTTTCAATCATCACGGTTAGCAGACGGCGATCCGTCCAATCTAAGCCGAGCGGATCGATGTTGTAGCGTTCTAGGGCTTCGGCAGCGATCGCTGCGGTTAAGTTACCTAATTCTTTCACCTGCACATAGTCTCGGACTCGTTTTAGCAAGCGGTTGGCAATTCGAGGAGTCCCGCGCGATCTCCGGGCAATTTCAGTCGCGCCCTCATCAGTCACAGCCATCTTCAAAATGCCAGCCGTCCGCAGCACGATTTGCAGCAGTTCATCGATTTCGTAAAAGCGCAGCCGTTGAATTAACCCAAAGCGATCGCGCAGGGGTGAGGTGAGTGCCCCAACGCGGGTAGTGGCTCCAACAAGAGTGAAGTGTTTCAGCGGGATTGAGCGTGTCCGGGCGCTAGACCCCTTGCCCAGCGTTACATCCAGTCGAAAATCTTCCATTGCGGCATAGAGAATTTCTTCCGTCACTTTGGGCAATCGATGAATTTCGTCAATAAACAGCACATCTCCTGGCTGCAAACCCAATAGCAATCCCGCAATATCTCGTGGGCGCTCTAATGCAGGAGCCGTCGTCATCTTGCAGCCCACGCCCATCTCTTCCGCCAGAATTAGGGAAAGCGTTGTTTTTCCTAAACCGGGCGGTCCGTAGAGCAGCAGATGGTCGAGAGTTTCCTTGCGGACTTTGGCAGCCTGGATCGCAATATCCAGCACTTCTTTCAAATCTTTTTGCCCAATGTATTCCGACAACCGACGAGGACGCAGACGCTCTTCCTGCTGGCTACGTTCCTCTGGTTTTGCCTCCGGTTCTAACAGCGGCTCTTTGGGATTGCTTGGATCTGGCGACTTTCCATTCGGCGAAGGGCGCTTCCCAGAAGGCTCTTTTGGTATTCCATCTAAAAATAACCCCGGTTGCGATAGATCGTCGGGGTCGGGGGGCTGTGGCTTGGATGAAATGATTGCCATGAAGAGGGCGAGAAATTAGGGGCTAGGAGTTAAGGACAATAAGTGGATGCTTGAATGTTAGGGTGTATTTTAGGCAAGGGCGAACTCTTACCATAATCTTTAATCCTCAAGTTTTTTCGTCTGAAGTTCCTAGCCTCAATAGTACGAATGCTTTCGTTAATCATACCCAGGATT
>JBBSCL010000088.1:0-9237 GCA_038250345.1 Leptolyngbyales cyanobacterium | reverse complement strand
CGTCACCATCAAAACAGTGGTCGCGTAGCCGGATTGTTTTAAGAGTGAGAAAAACTGATGGCGCTGACTTATATCCAATGAGTTTGTGGGTTCATCGAGCAATAAAACTTGAGGCTGAGCAATCAAGGCACGAGCGATCGCCACCCATTGTCGTTGCCCCAGTGATAGTTGCTGTTCGGTGCGAGCCAGCCACTCAGCCGGGATGTGTAGGCGATCGCGCCACTCAGTCACCTTTACTGCGATTGCCTGTGGCGAAACGCCCCGCAGTTGCAGAGGATAGGCTAACGCATCTTGCACCGTCATCCCCAGCAGCTTAGGTTCTTGGGGTAGCAAAAGAATTTGTTGCCGCAGGGAAACGGGGGGAATTTGAGTGTAGGGGCGATCGTTGAGATAAAGCGATCCCTGAGTCGGAGAAATCAGGCGATTGAGCAGCCGCAATAGAGACGTTTTACCGGCACCCGCACCACCCACAATGGCAATGCGATCGCCCTCAAATACCTCAAACGACACATCCCGCAGCGAATAGTAAGCAGGCAGAGTTGATTGATCCCTGCGCCTTATTTGGGCAGATCTGAACAGTTGCGGGGCAAAACTCACCTGGTCTACACAAATTTGGGCAGGTTGAATAGGGGAATTCATGCCATGAGCGAGAGTGCCGTCCAAATTGTCCAACCATCGACTAATAGCAACAGCAGCGTCAACCCTAGCAACGTCACATACATCCACGGTTGCGCCAACGGACGCACATCACTCGTGTCAATGCCTGTCCTTTCCTGCACCAACCGCACCAAACGCGAAAATCCTGCAACTCGCATGGGCAGCAAATATGCCTGCTCAGCCTGACTCACAAAATAATATACAAGTCCCCCCTGCCCAGTAGAACGAGGTTTTAGAGCTTTTACCTCTGCCCACGGCAGCACCCATCCCTTCCGCAACAAGCGCGGCACCCAAGCTGGATAGGTTACCTGAATGTCAGTTTCAGTGACGATAACTCGCTCCGACAACGCTCCATACAGCGCTATAAAACCTAAGCCAATGCCAAACCACAGCCATTTAGGGGAAACGGCAACTCCGTCCGTTTGCGGCAATAAGGGCAACGGCGCTGTCAAAGCCACATATAACCCTAGCAATGTCACCCGAATCAGCGGCGATAGGTTAAACGTTGCCGGGATTTCTGTTGAAGAAATAGATTGAGGCTTTTGTGATGATTGAGCCGATTTCACTAACCTTGCTCCATTTTTCCTACACTTTACACCCTACACTCGAATCCCTGCTTCAAGGCAGGTACTTCTGCACCACTGTCCAGCCTGTAGCGGATACCCAAATAAACCCTATTAGCAAGACTGCGTTGATGCCAACGTGCAACTGCCTTGCCCACAGGCGCTCGGTGCTAATTTGCACGGCGCTCCAGGCAGATAGAAGAACTAGATAAACAACGGCTAACCCCGATATTAGATGGACGGAATGCCCTAATTTGCCGTATTCGCCCAAGGTGCCGACAATGCCGATCGCCAACAATAACAGCACCAAAATTGCTAGAGTCGATCCTAATAAAAAATGTGCTGGACGCAACCAGTCCGGGCGAGTTTGCTCATTTTGTCTCAGCGATCGCATCCACAGCCCAGAAACTCCCAGCAGCAGATAGGCAAGCCAGGATAAACCCATTGACCATGCTGCAATTCGCCAAAGCCAGATAAAAGAAGGAAGATTCACGAGTTGATCGGGATTGGAAGATCACTTTTTAGCCTGTTCATACCAGGTTACAACCTGATACGTGAGAAAAGGGACATGAAAATCCACGTCCCTTTGTTTTTTCGTTCAGGAAGCGCGATCGCGCTTCCTGTTTTCCTACATCGACAGTAGCCGCTGACCCAGTGCTTTGGCGCTACCAACCGGATCGTTGAAGTTGAACGTCATCGACAGGTTGGTGGGTTTGTCTTGATAGGTGAGACTGATTGCCATCGTCACCACGCCACCAGAAGCGGTGTTCAAGTCTGCCTCAAAGCTAGCAGCATTCACCATCAGCAGAGCATCTAAGCCGCGACGGGTGATGAACTCGCTGGCAACCCCGACTGCACCCAAACCCCGCTTCGTCGCTTCAAGGGTTTGTTTGTAGCCGTTGAGAACCCCGATCGCCGTATCACGACTGACAATCAAGCCCGACACACGCGGATCGAGATCAATGGGTGTGTTAATGGCACCTTTTACCAATTGGGTGAGAAATGCCTGGGCTGCTGCTAATCCAGCTTTTTCGGTGCCTAACCGGGTATACAAACCCGTGATTTCTCCTTGTAGCGCCCCTGCTTTCGCAATCGATACTGGATTAGGTACACAGGTTGTACGATTTTTCCAGCGACCAGCCCAGGGTTTTCTCCAAGAGGGAGTTGGCACCCAAACTCTGATTGTGGTGCAGCTTTGATCTCTAGCCAAGCGATCGCGCTCTGCTTCTTTCTGTTGAATCGTGTTAGCCAGATTATTGACCTTTGCCTGCTCATTTGTCACAGCTTGGCGAGCGTTGTCGATCGCGCGATTGGCAGCAGCCCTCTCGTTGCTCACGATCGCCCGTTGGGTAACAATTTGCTGATTCAAAGAATTGACCTGTGTTTGCGCGTCATCGACTTGTCTTTGCTGGGCGCTGATGCGAGATTGTGCCTCACCCACCGCTTGCTGAATCACCTTTGTGGCTTCCGTTTTGAGGAATTGGCGCAGGTCATTTTGCAGGGTGGCAGCAACCCGGAAGCTAGCCGTGTTGTTTAGACGAGTCCCCGATGCGGTCAAGGAGCAACTGAATTTGTTGAACAGGTTGCCTGTGGTGGTGAATTGGAAGCCGCGATCGCTGACATTCACTTGCGTTTCGCTCTGGATGCCAAGCAACTGTACTGCTCCAGATAATGCCATCGTAGGAACTTGATTTGGGCGAATTTGAATGGCAACGCTGGGTTTCGGTCTGCCGCCTGCTCCAGTCAGTTTGAACACGCCTAGGTTGATCGCATTCAGGTCGCCCCGCAGGTCTGCACCTTGGTCGCGGTCAATTGCCAACATCACGGAGCCACCTAAGCCATATAGGTCGAGGGTGCCCTGACATTGGAAGCGGCGATCGCTGATTTGCACATCACCCTGGAAGATGCGTTGATTTAGGAAGGTGAGGTAGCTTTGTCCTGCCAGTTGAAACGCAGCCTCGCTAGCAGTGCGGCGAGAACCCGCCTGTCCAGGAACCACCACACGCCCGTTGATGCCAAGCTCCATCACATCGCTGACTTTGCCTACCATGCGGAAGCCCGTATTGAAGCCGAGGGTTTTGGATGCCGCCAACCCAAACGTGGTCTCGAAGCTTGCCAGATTGTTGATGGCACAGGTGCCACGTAAGAAGGTAACCAATCCTTGCTCGTTGCCCACTCCCGCAGGTGCAGGTGGTAAGACTGAGAGCATCCCCGCCGCCTGAGCGTCCGTGGTTAAGCCCAACCGTTGATAAGCCTGAGCTTTCAGTTGGGGACGGGTAGCAATTTGGCGAAACTCATCGGGAGTCGTAATAAACCAACCGAGGCTACCAGAGAACGGACCAAAGGCGATAGCGGTGCTGTTAACTCGTTGTTCGATCGGCATTGCCTGGATTAGTTGATTCACCGACAGAGTTTTCATGCCGTTAAGCAATTGCGCCAGACTGGTGTAAGCGTTGATTTCGGGTCCTGATTGGCGATCGCCGAGTAGGGCAGTCGAAGGCGCAAGGTAGGGCGGCAATTGCAAGAAGTTCTTTTTAAGCGAGAACTTCAGGTTCATGTTTTGCGGTGGGTTGTTAGGGTCAAGCAGGAAGTTGCGATCGCTGAAGAACTGCTTGAAGTTAGAGAGCAATTTACCCGCTTCTACCAGGTTCAGCGTGGGCATCGGGAATTGAGCATGGGCACCCAGTTCCAGTCCTTCGAGTCCCAGATATTCCACCCCGACTTCGTTGTAGAACAATGGAATCGGAATCGGAATCACCGTTTGATACACAATCACCATAAACAGGTCATTCAGCACCAGTCGGCGATGTAGCGTTCGGGTAGAGGGTAGCAGTTTCGCAGATGCCTCTGGCAGCGCGACGGAGGTTGCCAGCGTCACCAGGTCAAATTGATCCAGGGTGGCATCCACTTGCAGCAGGAACAAACTACCGCCTGCCAGTTGACCAAAGGACAGCTTGCGGAGTTGAATGCCATTCAGCACGGGCACGATCCCCAGCATTCCGGGTAGCAACAGCTTGATCGGTGGATCACCCTCTTTGACTCTGGCATCAAAGCGAACCGTGCCTTCGGGCGTAACGGCAATGTCAAAGGCGAAGCTTTGGGGAATCTCAATATTGAGATATTGCTTGAAACTGTCGGGTAATTTATCAAGCTGCTGACCTAGGGTGGCGATCGCCGCTTTCACATCCGCTGGGAGGCTGGCACCCACCGTTCCCAACACTTTGAACAGTTCGTCAACTTTGAAGTTGCCTTGCTTGTCCGTAATCTCCACACCCTTGAGCGGCAAGCCAGCAGGTAGAGTATCCGCAGCCCCCTGAAGTTTGCAAGCAGACAGCAGTTGTTTCACCAGGGTCATTGGCACTGATAACGGACGCACTGTATCAAAAGCACCACTGGCGGCAAAACTAGACGTTTTGGTGTCGTAACTGAAGGTGGGAACTTTAAATTTAATTGCCCCAAACTCTTTCAAATCACACAACCACCAGGGATCTTCTCCCGGTTGCAGGGGTTGTCCCTGTTCATTGGTCAAGCTGATCGCGCGAATAATCGATGAAGTAGGGACTACCTTAATGCCTGCTGTACCAATTCGCAGTTCGGCTTTGATGGTAGTTTGGTCGCGATCGCTGGGATCAAACGTGTTAAAAAATTCCAGCTTAGGGGTGCCATCCGCATTGGTGCCGAATAGGTTGTTCAATTGAGAAGGCAAACCCACACCCAGTTGGGCGGCGATCGCAATCTCTTTGCCTAACAGAATGAACAAATCGGAGACATCAATGCTGGCACTACCCAGTTCAACCGAGACATCGCCCACTTCAACGTTTGGCAGTGCAAAATCAAACGGATTAACCACGCGATCGGCGATCAGTTGAACTCCCTTTCGATTAGCCTTGAACTCAGTGGCAATGGTTTCAGGCAAATAGCGGTGTACCGTAGGATGCCAACCCTTGAAGGAAACATCAACAGCCGCTTCAAACTGCCAATCTGTTTTTCTAGCTGGGTCTAGACTAGGTTGACGGATCATTGCGACCTCGCCAAAGCTCAAATCCATTGCAGCGGTTTTGTCGGGTGGCAATGGCATATGAACCAGTGCTTGATCAGGTTGGAAGACCAAGCTAGCCGTGCCATCAATCTGTTTTGCCAGCGTCAATCTGCCGTTGACATCCACCACATCCGTTAACGCGATCGCGCCCGTTGCCGAAACGCTCCATGCCGACTGCGATGCTGTGTCAGGTTCTGTTGCGGGCTGTTGCAGCAGATCCATAGCCAGACTGGAAACGTTCAGGTGTCCAGTTGAATCCAGGTTGATCAGTGTAATGGCTGGGTTTGCTGCCATTGATAGCTGGAAGTGCTTCTCTTCCGATGTTTGGCGATACTCCGCCTTGAGCATGAACGCCGTTGCAAAAATATCGGCTTCCACTTCACCAGTTACTCGCCAATCCTTTCCTGTCAGTTCCATTTCTAGTTGGAAGTGGTTCAAAACCAGTTCCTCAGCAATTTTCAAGGGTTGATCGCCACTCAGTGCGATCGCGCAGTTAATCTGGCTTGTTGCTTCTACAGCGACACGAGCAACCGAAATTTGAGTTTGCGTGATGCTGAGTCCATTGCCGCTAGCAGGGAAGTTAAGCGGTGCCGCAGTGGATGCCTGGAAGGAAAAAGTGCGTGATTTAGGCTTAATCACGGTTTCCACATCTTTGAATGCCAGGTTTGGCAGTTCTGGTGGCAGGGAAGCACCTGCCAAAAAGGTCTGAGCGATCGCAGCAAGACTAATTTCGGCGATCGTCCATTCAAATACAAAGTCGCCCTCTTTTTGCCCAACCAGCAGCGCCATTGCAATTTCGCGATCGCCTGCCTGAATAGAACCGCTGATGCGACCTGCAACCGTCGAGTCATCGACCTGCAATGCCAGTTGTCCACTTTGCAGGGTCAACCAATTAGCTCCAGGAACATGGCAGCTTGGCAGTGCTTTGACGCTAAAGTTTAAGCGAATTCCTGCTTCAAGTTGTTGGAAGGTGATATCGAGTGAGACTGTAGTTCCTAACAAACTCACATCTCCAACCACTGAAACACTATCGTTTGTGGTTGTGATGTTGGGCTTGGAAAAGGTCAACCCCTCAACTTCTAGTAGGTTGAAGAGCAAATCCAGCCGCAGGGCTGCGATCGCCGAATCCTGCATGGATTGCAGAGTAGCCTGATTGAATGACAGTTGCTCATTTTGAACCGTGCTGCGTAGAGCAGATGCAATTTGATTGACGTTCATGGATAAATCTCCTAGAGGGCTAATTTTGGGAGTGTTGTAGTGAACTTGGAAGCATGACAACATTGCCGACCTCATCCAAGATGGGCAGAGGGAAATGCTCTTGATAGAACAGATGAACTTCAACAGGAAACTTCTTGATCCTGAAGATCGAGGACTATAGCGATCGCTCCAGTAAATTTAGCAAAGTGGTTCACAGCGCGAAAATTGAGTAATCAATCACTTGCTGGGGAACGTTGTTTTCGCTGAAATTGACTTCCCACAGTCTCCGTGGGATTTCGTAAAAGTTCGGAAATATCACTTGTGGAGGTGATTGATGTCCAATTTAATCAGGATCAAAATCACACCTTTAGAAACTAGCGGATTGCATAAATCTTCTACAGATCAAAAGAGAGCAAGCTGATTGGGTGGAATAGCTGAAACCGCGATCGCGTCGATTGCAGGTCCCGATGCCAGTTTGTGAGCATGGCGGGTTGTTTCGGGCAGGCGATATTTGGTGGTGCAGCGCATGACGTAAGCGATCGCGGTATCTAAACTAATCCGATGTCCCGGAGAGATGTAAACAGGCTTTGTGCCAACACGGGTTCGCAACGCAACGCCAATGTCTCGTTTTTATGGATTAACGGCTGATAGCTACCTTTCTCATCTGCCAGATCAGCGTGTTTGCCAACCAACAAAGATTTGGCAACGCCAATAGTTGGCAAATCGATGATTAATCCTAAATGGCAGGCAATGCCAAAACGTCGTGGGTGAGCCGTTCCCTGACCATCACACAGAATCAGATCGGGGCGAACTGTTAGTTTTTGTAGCGCATCCACCACAGCCGGAATTTCGCGAAAAGAGAGCAAACCTGGAATGTAGGGAAAGGTCGTGGGGCGACGGGCGATCGCGCGATCGCTTACTTGCAAATCATCTAGATTCAATACCGCAACCGCAGCACGAGTAATCGTTCCCGCCGCTTCAAAGCCCACATCCACCCCAGCCACATAGCGCACCTCACCCAACTGATCCGTCAGAATCACTTGGCTGCGAAGGTCTTGCTGCAACGCGATCGCTTGCTCTGGTGAAAACGACCAATCCAGCGAAGCGATATTCATGATGTCTTTTTAAGATGAGTGAGTAAAAACGGAGCGCATCAATCCTAACGCGGTCAGAACAAGCACTGCACCAATCCAGTTAATTTGAGTTGAATTGCGATTTTTAGGTTGTAACCAAGCTTTGAGCAACCATGCTACAAAAGGCATCACTAGCCAAGTCAACAAGCAGCAAGAGAGAAAATTGCTCAGCAATATCACATCCGCAAACCCCCAAGAACTTGTCCACTGCAAGAAAGCTTGCAACAAGCTCAACAGCATCACCGTTGGATAAAGCCCCAGCAAGGTTGCCAAAATTTGCTTCCAAGCAGGGGGATACGCCTCTTGTTTGACGAACCAACGCTCTAATCCCGTTGTGAAGTGAGTAATTTTACAGCTTAGAAAAATTTGCTTACCAATTTCAACTAAATTGAGCCGGATGCCTGACTCTAGCCAGTTGGTTAAGCGATCGGGCGAGTCAAATTGGACGATGATATACCACTTATTGTCATGTTCCACTGGTGGACAAACAGTGGTGCCTAAATAGCCATCAAACTGGCTAGCTGCCTGAGTAATTTTGTGTTGCCATTGCTTAAACTCTTCTTCTTTCTCTGGAGACACTTCATGTTCAATGACATAGCTCGAAGTGTCGTGCTTATAAAGTTGTTTTTTAACCATTTAAGTCGATGGCATAGGACAACTTTTTATATCAGAGTATCGCCCAAACAAAAAGCTCAGGAATAAACATCCTGAGCTTCTATTAACTAACTTTGCCACTTGATAGAAAGAAATAAGCAATACTCTTCCTTTCAGTAAATGGACTTATCGCCACTCTAGCTGTAGAAACTAGAAGCTGTTGCTGCGACGACCACCGCCGCCGCCACCGCCACCGCCAAAAGAGCCGCCTCTGTCTTCGCGAGGTTTGGCTTTGTTAACTTTTAGATCCCGACCCATCCACTCTGCACCGTCTAGTGCATCAATGGCGGCTTGCTCTTCAGCATCGGTACCCATTTCAACGAAACCAAAGCCACGCATCCGACCGGTTTCACGATCAGTGGGTAGTTGAACGCGCTTAACTGAACCGTATTCTGCAAATACAGCAGTTAAGTCAGCCTCGGAAACGTCGTAAGATAAATTGCCCACGTAAATTGACATATTGTCTCCAAAATCAGAAGGTTGCAGAGAGTGAGATTTCGGAGAGAAGCCTGTCAATACAAAACGGAAAAACTCGTCAATATTAGACACAAACACTACAGCCGATCTTATTCTCATCCATACTTTAACACCTTGATTATAATCGTTCTACCGAAAACCTGCCAGAGGATTGTAAAGATATATAACCAAGACGACGATCGCATCCCTTGTTCGCAGGTCATCTTGAGACAGATGGCATCTGTTTTGGTTTCCCATATGATGGGCGTTCATCTGAGTTGATGATTGTTTTGCCATCCTGCTAATTTTGTAAAGACTAGGCTAATTTTGCAATGACCATGCACCCCGAAACCGACAATTGGAAACAAGCCCAAGCTGCAATTCAACAGCTTCAGATGGCGATCGCGTCAGCCGCTAACACTATAGAAGATGCGATCGCATCTCCCATTCATGGCATGGTTGAACAGGGGACAGAAACTATTGGTCACATCGTTACGCCGATCGCAGAAAATCCCCTAGTAAAATACGCAACCAAATT
>JBBSCL010000087.1:0-9292 GCA_038250345.1 Leptolyngbyales cyanobacterium | reverse complement strand
GGCTCAAGGGAAAGGCACTCAAATCACGGGCGGCGGCAAGTTTCTCAGCCCCACTTGGGCAGGGCAAAGCGTCACGATCTTGGCGACAGATGGCAGTCAGGTTGTGGGATTGAGCCTGACTAATCCGAATTCTCGCGGTACGGCAATTTGGGTGGAAACGGGTGCAGCCTTGATTGAAGCCAATCGGTTTGTGGGCAGCGATCGCGAAGGCGTGTTTGCTTCGGGTACTGCTACTCCCACGGTTCGCAACAATTTGTTTGAGCAAAACGGCGGCAATGGCATCTCCTTTACCCGTGACAGTGGCGGCACTATGGAAGGCAACACAGTGCGCTATAACGGCTTTGGCATCTCGGTCAGCGATCGCGCCATGCCTAAACTGATCCGCAATCAGATCACCCAAAACAAAGACGGCATGGTGATTAACGGCGACTCACGCCCGATGCTCAACTTCAACCGCATCAGCGACAACGGACGCGATGGTATTGTCGTCACCAACAACGCCAGCCCCACCCTCAGGCAAAATTCCTTCAGCGACAATGAACAATATGATCTGCACAACACCAGCAAACAGCCTCTTAAGATCGAAGCAGGCGCGATCGCGGGGTTAAAAGTGGAAGGCAAAGTGAATTAGATAAAATTTAATAGGTAGGTGTAAACTCGCGTACTACATAATGATATTCACCAAGTGTATTGCCCGGTAATGGCTTTGTAGCAGCTTTATTACGCAATGTGCAACTTTCTCGATTGCCCTCTCCCTAAATCCCTCTACCGCTCTGTCTCTCTTCTTTCTTAGCTAAACCTATGGTTCCTTCCTCCCTCCGCTGGACAACGCGAGATCTTGATGCCATGCCCGATGATGGCGGCTGGAAACGCTATGAAATCATTGATGGAGAACTATTTGTGACTCGATCGCCACACATTCGCCATCAAGGTGCAGCAGGCAAACTGCACATGCGTCTGGAAGCCTGGTCAGAAAAAACTGGACTAGGGAATGCTTTTCAGACACCAGGAGTCGTTTTCAGCCCCACAGATGCGGTGATTCCCGATGTCGTTTGGATTAGCCGCGATCGCCTCGCTAACGGCACCGATGAAGCAGGGCACCTGACGATCGCCCCAGAACTGATGATTGAAGTTCTTTCTCCGGGCGATCGCAACGAACAGTGTGATAAAGAAGTCAAGCTCAAACTTTACTCTCTGCATGGGGTTCAGGAATATTGGATTGTCAACTGGCAACAAAAAACTCTAGAAATTTATCGCCGCGCCAACGCTCAACTCCAACTCGTCGCCACCCTGCTCGAAGGTGATACGCTTACATCACCGCTGCTGCCGGAATTCAATACCGCGATCGCTCAAATTTTTCTATAAAAACCTCATCAAGCTTTTAACTGCTGCAATGATTGAGATAGCACCGCTCCGGCTGACTTTGCAAACAAAACAGCTAGGCATAAGCCAACAATAATGTCAGGTAGCGGTGATCTTGTGAGATACACCAATCCTGCGGCACCCAGCACGGATGTGTTGGCAATAATGTCGTTGCGAGAGCAGAGCCAGACCGAAGACATATTAATATTGTCCGTTCGGTGTTGATTCAGGAGATATAAGCACACTAAGTTTGCACAGAGCGCAACGAAGCCGATGCTAGTCATAACAGTGAGTTGTGGAGGAATGCTGAATGATAGCTGATAGGTAGCTTGTGCAAATACAGCGATCGCTGAGAGAAACATGATGATGCCCTTGAGCATTGCAGAGCGAGCATGAGCTTTGTTGCCCATGTTGATCACGTAGAGGCTGCTTCCATAGGCGATCGCGTCTCCTAACATATCCAATGAGTCGCCCGTTAGCGCCAAAGAATTTGACCAGATTCCAGAGAAAAACTCGACCCCAAACATCACTCCATTAATTCCAAGCGCAATCCACAACACTTTGCTCTGCTGCTTAGATAGCTTTTCTAGCGCACTAGATTTTTTTTGACAACAATGGTCAGCCACATTCACCTCCAGCAATGCCTAGAAATTATCATTCAAGTATTCAAACATATGTTTGAACGTATTCTTTTGAAGAGTATCAAAATAGGCGACTCATTACAATATTATTTTGAATGTTGTAATGAGAAGTCAAAAAAAGATGAGTATTGATCTATTCGCCTTTTTTAAGGACGTGATTTAATACGCGACTCACAGACTCATCCCGCAGCGAATAGTAAACCAGTTTGCCATCGTTTCTATACTTTAAAAGTTTCAGATCGCGTAGCTTGCGTAAGTGGTGAGAAACTGCCGAGACTTGCACATTTAACACAGCCGCAACATCACAGACACAGAGTTCCTCCCCACCCTGAAGCGCATGAAGAATTTTCAGCCTGGATTTATCTGCAAGCGCAGAAAAGAGAATTTCAGCCGTTTCAAGTGCATCATCATCGGGTAGCGCTTGACGCACCTGCTCCACTAAATCCACATTGAAGCAACGTACTTGGCAAATATCGGTAGACTTTATCTTGGGCACAGTGAAGATTTTGGATTGACGACTAAACAGTACAGACCTAAATATACCTGGATAATCTATGTCAAGTTTCAACTGGGATGTTCTGCTCAAAAAGTTCAGCCGTAAGCTGATAGAGGAGCGAGATGAGGAAGATTGGGAGCTTACTCCAGACATGGTGAAATCTGGCTGGTTGGGCTACCCTGCCGCATCTGAAGCCGAAATTGTTGAAGCGGAAACCCGCTTGAATACTCAGTTTCCCCCTTCCTATCGAGCATTTCTTGCAGTTTCAAACGGGTGGCGTAACTCAGACTGGACGGAGATGCATCTCTACTCAACCGCTGAAATTGATTGGTTCACCTCACGCAATCAACAGTGGATCGACGCTTGGCTATCCAATGCTGATGATCTGACCGTATCGGATGAAAAGTACTTTGTGTATGGGGCGGATCAAAACTGTGTTCATCTGCGGCGTGAGTATCTATCCACTGCCCTAGAAGTTAGCAGCGATAGCGGTGATGGCGATGTTTTCCTGTTGATTCCTGAAGTGGTTTCTGAGACGGGAGAATGGGAAGCATGGCACTTTGGCAATAAGCTACCGGGGGCTAATCGCTATCGATCGTTTTATGAGTTGATGGAAAAAGTTGTTAACCAGGGATCTTTTATTCTTTAGCTCCACGCGATCGCCACTTCGCTACACTAGATTACTTGTGGCTTTCGAGTTGATGTTTCCGCGATCGCGCACCTGCATTTTTTGTGGCGTTTTTAGATAGGATAAAACGTTTGTTAGCAAAGCATCGAATCGATTGGACATGGGCGATCGCGGCTAATCCCCAGTTCTCGCCCAATGTCTTGATGGTTGCGTCCTTCACCTGCCAACAGGATGATGGACGCTCTTAAGGCAATTTGTTGAGGCGTACTGTGGCGGTTCACCAGTTGTTGCAGTTATTGACGTTCGCTCTCGGCTAAGTGAAGCGCTTTAGGTGCAGATTTTGGCAAGGTTCTTACCTCAGCGAAGAATATCACAATAAGAGTAGCCTAACTTCCGCTTTCTTGTACTAGTTGCCGAGTCTAAACCGCATCCTGTAGGAGCCGCTTCAATATCTGCGCTAATAGTTTTACTTGAGGTTCTTTCAGAATGCCGAGGTGGTCTCCTGGTACTTCATAAATATCTAACTGCCCTTGAGCTAAATTGCCCCAACCAAATTGAGGGTCAATATTAACTAAAGCCGAATCAAACACAGAGTCCTGAATGTCGCTCCGATCCATTGCTAAGAAAAGGGCGATTCTACCTGAGTAGACCTGGGGGTGATAGGTTGCCCGCATCTCCTCATAGATTTCTCGCACAAACTTGTATTGCATTGTCTTGGATGAGGTACGGTTCGCGAGTTTGAGCAGCTTATAGTTAACTTGGTGAAGTTTTGCCGCTAATTTCCTTAAAACATAGTTTGGACCAACCTTCAAGAGATTATTGGTGTGCCCAATTATGCGTTTTGGCAATGGTTTGAGGCTAAAGGCATTGGGGGCAGGCGTATCGAACAAGGCTAGTAAGGCGATCGCTTGATGGTTTGCTTGTAATTGTTGAGCCACTTCAAGGGCAACCAGTCCGCCGAGCGATACTCCACCCAGACAATAAGGACCAATGGGCTGGACTGTCCTAATTTCCTGAATATAGTGAGCTGCCAGAGACTTGATCGATGTAAGCGACATTCCGTTGTTGTCCATCATTTCTATTGACAAACCATAAACGGGTCGATCTGGTGCTAAATGAACGGCTAACGATCGATACAAATTAATCCCCTGAAAGAGAAAGAGTGGTGTTTGACTGCCATTGGGTTGCAGCGCAACTAGGGCGGAAGACGGTAACGGTTTCTCTTGACGTAGAACGGCGGCAAATTGCTCGATCGTAGGCGCTTGAAAAATGACCGCCAGCGGTAGATTCTGTTGAAAGGTCGTTTGAATGCGATCAGCTAAACAGACGGCTGCCAGGGAATGTCCGCCTAGTGCAAAAAAATCGTCTGTAATGCTAGTTGGTTGAATTCCCAAAACCGTCTCCCAAAGCTGGGCTAACTGACGTTCTAAGGCATCGCGTGGCGCGATCGCTGCCATTTCGTTTTGACCAACAATCGGGTTGGGCAGTGCTTGGCGATCGACCTTGCCATTCAGAGTCAGCGGCAGAGCGCTCATCAAGACGATCGAGGCGGGAAGCATATAGCTTGGCAACGTCTGCTTTAGCAAGGCTTGCAGGTGAGTGGCAGTGAGGGCTTGTTCCGGCTGGGGCACCACATAAGCAATCAGGCTTCGAGTTCCTGCGGCTTCACGGACAATAACAACGGACTGTTTGACACCCTGACACTCATGCAGTGCCGCTTCAATTTCACCCAGTTCAATCCGAAAGCCATGTAGCTTGATCTGGTGATCAGCGCGATCGCAGTACACAATCTGTCCATCCGGCTGAAAGCGGGCTAAATCGCCAGTTTTATAGAGGCGAGCATTGTCTCGATCGCGAAAAGGATGGGCTATAAATTGCTGTGCGGTCAGGTCGGGACGCTGATGATAGCCGCGAGCCAGACCATCGCCGCCCACGTAGAGTTCGCCAACCATCCCGATCGGCACCGGTTCCAGTTGCGGATCGAGAATGTAGATTTCTGTATTAGATAAAGGACGACCAATCGGCGGGAGTTCATTTGTACGAAATGAGTGCCCGTCGTGTTTGTATAGCGTGCAGGTAATCGTCGCTTCGGTCGGACCATAGCCCTGAAAGAACGTAACCCGTCCGGCTGATACGGTTTGCCATTGATTGAGGCGCGTACTTAACACTTTTTCAGTCCCAACGCTGATCAGTCTCAGACTTGGCGGTACTTGCTGATTAAACGCGATCAGTTCAGCGACCCACTCATGCCAGAACACGGTCGGCAGAATCATCACAGTAATTGCTTGCGAGTCAATAAAGCGAGTAAAGCGATCGAACGATTCCAGCAGATCATCAGGGCGAATCACAACTTCTGCGCCTCGCAACAGCGCCGGATAAATTTGTTCACCTGCAATATCAAAACTAATGGATGCCGACTGCAATATGCGATCGCCGCAATCCAACTCAAACGCATTCGCCACCGCCCAGCTATGGTTGACCACAGAGCGATGCTCAATTTTGACTCCTTTTGGCTTGCCAGTGGAGCCAGAGGTATAGATCATGTAGGCAAGATGCTGTGGTGTCACCTGGGTAGCAACTGGTTCGACACTGAATTCACTTAATTGAGCAAGGTCATCGAAACAAATAGCATTGCCCCAGTGACCCAAGCGCGATCGCAGTTGCTCCGTTGTGATGATGATCTGGGGACAACTATCTTCAATCAGGTAGGCGATGCGATCGACCGGATAGGTTGGATCAATGGGTACATAAGCTCCGCCTGCTTTCAAAATACCGAGCAGTCCGACGATCAAATCCACGCTTCGAGGGAGGCACAGCCCCACCAAATCGTCCGGTTTAATCCCCAATTTCACTAACCAATGAGCCAGTTGATTGCTGCGTTGCTCCAGTTCCCCATAGCTCAACGACACGTCACCAAAACGTACAGCGGGTGCCTCAGGCGTTTTAGCAACCTGGGCAGAAATCAGCGTATGAATGCAGCGATCGCCAGGATAAGGGTTTGCCGTTTGATTCCACTCAACCAAAATTTGCTGTCGTTCCGCCACCGTTAGTAAAGGCAGTGTTTGCAGCGGTTGATCAGGATTGCCAAGGCAGGCGGTGATAACGGATTGCAACTGCCGACCGATCGCTTCACTTTGGTTGTCGTTCAAAGCACCCGCGTGAACCAGTTCAGGCGAATCACCATTTTCATAGGCAACCAATGCCATTGCTGCGTTGAGGCTGCAAAACTCCAGATCAGCAGGCGTTGGCAACAAAACGATCGCCACTGCAAGCGGCTTGGCTTCCTGTTGCAGTTCGGGGTAGCGGGCAAACACGTCTCGCGCATAGCTGCCCAAACGCAAGGTGCGGGTGAGGACGGCTTGAAAGCGATCGTAGAACTGAGTCAAGGCTTCACCCTGGTCAGTTTGCACTCGTATTGGCACACTTTGGGCAAAGAGTTCTGGTGTCAGACTGCGCTGGCTCTTGGTCTGTAGCAGCAGATCAAATTCTGATGCTGTCGCAAGACGCGCACAATAGGCGGCAAAGGTAGCCAGTAACCACACATCCGCTTCAGCAAACGGTAATGACGTTGCACCATCACAGCGCGATCGCGGCTGAATTTGAGGCAACTCGATCGCATAGCGGTGTAACGCTTGCTTGATCTCCTTGCCACCATCAAGCTGAAGATAGGGATGCACAAAGGGAGAAAGCCTTGTCAACTGCTTAACCCAGGTGCGTTCATAGCGACAGATAGTAGCATTCTGCTGACTCATCGCCTGACGCATCTGAATGCTAAGGGTTGGCAAAACGTCACCTATACGGACTCCATAGCGATCGCTCAACATCGTTGCATCAAGAGGAGTGCCCTCTAATGTCGTCAAGCGACTCAAACACAGCGCCCCATCCAGCGTGGCAATTTGTAACCCCTGCTCATTCAGCATTAGCACCTGTCCCGCAGGGCAGTTAATGGTCGCAGCATTGCTAGCCGAGATCGGGGATGCTTGCCCCACACCTACAACGCCAGTGGGCAACCAGATTTTTGCCAGCCCAAGCGGGTTATGCGTGGGTTCAAAGTCGAGTGCCCGCACCAGGTTATAAAGGTCTTGAGTCCGTTGGTCAAAGGAAAGAAGACACGCCGCTGCGGGACGATCGTCGAGACCAAAGTAACTGCGTTGCGAAAGATCCTGTGCAAAGGATATGGCGCGATCGTCGGCAAGTGCTTCAATCAGTGCAGCGAATGACTCAATGGCAACCTCAAAGCAACGAGTATTTAAGCTCAATGCTGTGTCATCCGGTTGGATGGGAATCATTGGCTGCTTCAAGATTGCTCCAGCATCAATCTCAGTGACAACCTTGTGCCAACTAACCGCGTGTTGCGTTTCACCTTTAAGCAATGCCCATGATGTGGCGTATAAACCCGCATACTTAGGCAACGGAGAGTTGTGGTAGTTGATGATTGTCCCTGGACGCGCAATCACTTCGGGTGGAATAATCCAGCTATTATTAATACTGAAGAGGTAATCGTAGTCAAGCGTCAGCAGCCAATCACGAAAGCGCTCGCGGGAGCCAGCCTGAAAGAGCCCTTGCTCGTCTGCCCAAGCATTGAGGGCACGATCGGTCGTATAAATGCCCAGGATGTTATGATCCGCCTGCCATAGAATTTGCAAGCACTTGAGCGCGATCGCACCTTCACCCACAACGAAGCAGGACAATTTAGGCATATCGTTTACTGGCTCTCTCACTGAGTTGAAGGATAACGGAACCTTGCTAAAAGCTCCAAAGGTGAAAAGAGTAGGCTAAAAAGCACTCATAAGCCTGTGCTTCTAGTTAGCTTTATCCATTAGCTCTAGTCGATTAGCTCTTAACCCGTTTTAACTGTAAGAATCGGCTTGATAAGCTTAGCGTAAGCTGATTAAGGAACAAGAGCAGGAAGACAAGAAACTAGAGCCATGCAATCTCCCACTTCGCTACACTAAATTATTTGCGGCTGTTTAGATGATACTTTTACGATCTAAACGTTATCTTTATAAGATTTATCCGTATATCTTATTTTTTATAAATTTACCTGTATAAATGACACCCTTGATAACTGTAGTTGGCATTCACTCAGATGATTGGATTCACCCCCAGATTAGCGATCGCAATGGTAGTAGTAGGCGCGATCGGTTGGGAGTGGCAACTCTCTGGAAAAGCAGCAGGATTGCGAACTCACACCATAGTCTGCTTAGGAATGGCTCTGTTTATTATGGTGCCCCTCGCGCTTTCCTCTGCATCTTCACCCGACAGCATCAGTCGGGCAATCCGAGGGATGGCAACGGGAATTGGCTTTTGGGGGGCTGGAGGAATTGTGCAGCATCATCGCACTCCTGGAAAGCCCCAAGTTTATGGATTAACTTCAGCCGTTGCCATTTGGGTCACCGCGGCATTAGGAGCATTGGCAGCTTGCGGCTTATGGCAAATTTGCCTAGTGGGAACTGGCATGATCCTGACGGTGTTGATTGGGGAAAAGCGACTAGAGCTTGGTTGAAGCAGCAAAGAATAAAAAGTAGTAAAGAGTAGATGATCTGTTTGACATAAGGTGGGACGTTTGTTAGCAAAGCATCGAATCGATTGGACATGGGCGATCGCGCTTTGGCTAGCAGCCGTGCTTCTCTTGATGGTGGGCTTGGGCAATGTGCCTTTGCGCGATTGGGATGAAGGTATTGTGGCGCAGGTGGCAAAGGATATCTGGCGGGCACAAACGAACCCAACAGAGGCTACGTCATTAACCTGGCTCCACCCTACCCTTGGCAACGCGCCTTACCAGAACAAACCGACCCTAATCCATTGGTTGATTGCTCAGTGCTATGCGATCGCGGGAGTGAACGAATGGACAGCGCGGTTTCCGGGTGCATTTCTCACGTCCCTATCGATTCCACTGCTGTATTGGATTGGACGAGAACTCTTTCCCAAGCGAACTCCAGCGATTTTCTCAGCGCTGATCTTGCTGGTGCTGCTGCCCTTTGTGCGGCACGGGCGGCTTGCCATGCTGGATGGCGCTTTGGTTTGCTTTTCCCTGGTGATGTTTTACTCACTGCTGCGGATGCGGCGCGACCTGCGCTGGGGGCTGGGGGTTGGCGCGGGGATTGGGCTGATGTGCCTAACGAAAGGGTTAGTTGGGGCGTTGATGGGCGCGATCGCCCTGCT
>JBBSCL010000086.1:0-9308 GCA_038250345.1 Leptolyngbyales cyanobacterium | reverse complement strand
TAAACATAGTCCATCTAGCGGATAACCGTTCAAATCAGCAGGAACCTGCACTATCCGACCAAACCAGCGCACCGTCTGCCCAATTTCCCAGGGGTGATGATCTTTGGCATTGACTTCGCTGATTGCCCACTCTGCCCAAGTGTCAGGATTGGTGGCTTCGATAATTGGCAGATCTTGATCACAATATTGCCAGCCCGGTTGCATACTGACCTGACTCAGGCACCGCAGACGAGCGATCGCCGCCAGAATTTGCTCGGATGGAGAAGAAGCCAACTGACTCACAGGTACATACCACTCAACGATTCATATCTTAGAACCGATGCGAAGTTTTTGGTGACGGTTGACTAGGAGCGCGATCGCACGATCTACTCCTGTTTTCGCAATTTCCAGCAGTTATCTAGACATCTTGGC
This sequence comes from Leptolyngbyales cyanobacterium, assembly GCA_038250345.1. Lineage (GTDB taxonomy): Bacteria > Cyanobacteriota > Cyanobacteriia > Leptolyngbyales > Leptolyngbyaceae > ULC077BIN1. Next base: position 8,897 of record JBBSCL010000086.1, on the reverse strand, counting down.
GGTGATTAATCAAAGTATGAATTGAACTTGTCAGACTAATAAGCTAGATTCCCGTAGAGTATGGAGCATGTAGAGGTTGTAAGTAAACATGGCAGCAACAATATCAGAAACAACAATTCAGCATCATGCAACAGACAACTCCTTTAGTCGGGGAGAAGCTTACTACCAGCAAGGAGCCGTCACCGATTTGGTGCAGCGAGGCAACACAATCCATGCAGAAGTAGAAGGCAGTGAAGTGGCTCCTTACCGCGTCAGTCTTCAGTTTGATTCTGGTGGGATTACTTCGGCTGGCTGTACCTGCCCTTATGACTATGAAGGCTGGTGTAAACACATTGTGGCAGCGGCACTAACCTGGGTACGACAACCCGATCAAGTTGAACTTCGCCCGACACTCCCGCAATTATTAGATCGCTTGGATCATGTGCAAACCCAACGACTGGTGCAGGCATTAGTGGCAGAGCAACCAGATCTGATTGATGCAGTGGATCGCCAAGTGATGCTGATGTCCAATCCGGCTCCACCCAAACAGGGCGCTGCACCACGCCGAACGGCTCTGGATGTGGCTCCGTTCCGGCGGCAGGTGAAACACCTTTTGCGAGAAGGGGTGCGATCGCTGGAGGAGGGCTATGAGGATGATCCGTTTACCGATCAATTGCTGGAAGTGATTGAGAAAGCTCTGGAGTTTGCCAGAAACGAGGATGGGAATAGCGCGATCGCAATTTTAGAGGCGATTACTGCTGCTTGTGTGGATGAATGGGATGACATCAGCGATTATGGGGGCGAGTGCTTTCCCATTGCCGAGTCGCTCAACGAAGCTTGGACGGAAGCGATTCTAAGCGCCGATCTTTCGCCTCCCGAAGGAGTCGATCTGCGGGTCATGTTAGAAGAATGGCAGGATGCGCTGGATGGAGATTTTTCGATGAGCCTAGCGGCGTTGCAGCAGGGATGGACTGATCCAAAGTTGCAACAGGCATTGCAAGGAGGTAATTATTCCAGTCCAGAACGATTCGATGAACCCTTTGCTCAAGATCTGGCATTGGTTCGGCTGCAAATATTGGATCGGCAGGGACGGCAGACGGAGTACCTAAACCTGGCTCGAACAGAAGATTTGATGTTGCAATATCTGACGCGCCTAGCGGAGATCGGCAATATTGAGGACGCGATGACTACAGCACGAGAGCGCATGACGACGGCTGAAGAAGCGTTTGCCCTGGCAAAAACCTTACGAGAAGGCAACCATCTTTCTGAGGCATTGGCGATCGCTCAGGCTGGAATGCCCTTACCGGGAAATTGTCGGTATGCCCTGGCAAGTTGGACAAGTGAACTGGCAGAAGGGTTAGGAAACTCCGAAATCGCCCTAGACGCAAGCATTCTCGCCTTCAAACTGCATCCTAGTTTTGCAGACTATCAGCGGGGCAAACATTTAGCAGCTCACCAGTGGGACGATATCAAACCAGAGTTGCTGGAAACCCTACGCCAGTCTCAGGATTGGGCAGCTAGGGACGCAAAGGTAGATGTTTTTCTGCATGAAGGGTTAATGGATGACGCGATCGCAGCCGTGCGATCCGACACTTACTACCGCTCCGAATTGGTACACCGGGTTATGCAAGCAGTCCTATCCACCCATGCCGATTGGGTGATTGCAGCGGCTCGTCAACGGGCGGAACCCATTATGGAGCAAGGCAAAGCCGATCGCTACCAGGACGCGGTGCAATGGCTACGACAAGCAAAAGCGGCGTATGTACAATCAGGGCAGCAATCGATCTGGATGACCTATTTCAATCAGTTGCAGTCCACTCATGCCCGCAAGCGTAAACTCATGGATTTATTTAAGCAACTGCGGTGATATGGGATGGCGAAGGGATTACCTGAGAAATATCGCAATTGTGCCATTGACTGGAATCGCAACTGAACTGACTCCTAAAGTGAGAGTTGGTTCAAGAGTATCCGTTGGGCGAGGAATGACGCGCACTATATCTGACTTACAGCCGTTTTCAGACGAATAGACCACAGACTGTAGGTTGGGCACTGCTGATTGACTTTATTGCATAACAAAAACGCTGCGAAGTTTTTCCCAGGCAGACTTGGCAATGTTTCTTGTTAGTTACGTTCACAACGGCACCATCTCTTGATAATGCTCATCTTTATCTAGAGGATGACAATATCTAGAGGATGGAAATATCTAGAGGATGACAATTTTACCTGTTTAAGACATCCGCTCCGAGGAAAGCAACCAGATTAGAATCGATAGGGCGCTAGGTTGAATAGCTTACGGTTGGGCATCTTGGCGGGTGGGAATCGTCACCCAAAACTCTGTTCCCAATCCAAGGACAGACTTACACTGCAATTCTCCACGGTGGCGCTTGGCAACAATTTGATAGCTGATGGATAACCCTAAGCCTGTGCCTTTACCAATGGGTTTCGTGGTAAAAAAGGGATCGAATAGTCGCTGTTTTAATGACTCTGGAATTCCGAATCCGTTATCGGCGATGCGAATTAGAACGCGATCGCATCCTAACTGCTCAGTGCTAATCCAAATTGTTGGAGCGGTTTGATTTTGGATCGCTGTTATGGGTTGGCTACGCTGCAATGCCCCTTGGATTTTCGCTTCTAAAGCAGGCTGTGATTTAACGCCTTTTGTGGCAAACGCGCTGTCTTCTAGTCCGGCATTTAGGAAGCGAGATTCAACCGCGTCGATCGCGTTTGCCAAGAGATTCATAAACACCTGGTTTAACTGTGCGGCATAGCATTCAACCATAGGCAAGGTGTTATATTGCTTAATCACCCCGATTCCTGAAGATCCGGAGCGCGATTTCAAGCGATATTGCAAAATCAACAAGGTGCTGTCGATACCGTCGTGAATGTCCACTACTTTCATCTCCGATTCGTCAATCCGGAAGAAGTTGCGGAGAGAAAGGACAATTTGCTTGACGCGATCGGCACCAATATTCATCGATTGCAGCAACTTTGTAAAGTCCTCGATTAAAAAATCTAGGTCGATCGCAGCGATTTCTGCTTGAATAGCAGGCGCAGAATTAGGGTAATGGGTTCGATTTGTGTAAGCGTTCTATTAGATTACCCAAGCGCACAGAACGATCCCCGGTCAATTCTGATTAATTTTGGGTGAATTTTTTAAGCGATCGCGTTCCCCACAAGAGTACACCTGTAATTTTTTTGTTGATTTGCTCATCCGGTGATTTCTGTAGATGTTTCTACAAGTTTTCGATGCTAGTTTCAGGTCAGCAGGCAAACTGCAATAAGAATCATGTCAGAAAACACGTGATATTCAGTTGAATCAAAACTCTCGTAAACTCAAGGGATGAGAGCTTTCAAGAGTTTTGCTTATTGATCTTAAATAATCTAAATAAACTCAAATATTTGCTGATGTTATCGCTATCTTTGAGACAATCAGTGAACCAAACCGAAAAGCAGAGTTCGGAGTGCAGAGTGCGAAGAAAGAATACAAACTCAAAACTCAAAAGCACAACCTAACCCCTGACCCCTAAAAGAGGCACTTTATGAAACTGGCTTATTGGATGTACGCAGGTCCAGCGCACATTGGCACTCTTCGCGTTGCCACCTCCTTCAAAAACGTCCATGCCATCATGCACGCCCCGATTGGTGACGACTACTTCAATGTCATGCGATCGATGCTGTCGCGGGAAAAAGACTTTACTCCAGTGACGACTAGCGTGGTCGATCGCCATGTGTTGGCGCGCGGTTCCCAAGAAAAAGTGGTAGACAACATCGTCCGCAAAGATGCTGAAGAACACCCCGACTTGATTGTGCTGACTCCCACCTGCACCTCCAGCATTTTGCAAGAAGACCTAGAAAACTTTGTTCAGCGTGCCCAAATCGAAGCGAAAGGCGATGTGTTGCTGGCGGATGTGAACCACTACCGCGTCAATGAACTGCAAGCCGCCGATCGCACCCTGCATCAAATCGTTCAGTTCTACATTGAAAAAGCCCGTAAAAAAGGTGACATCGCCACAACCAAAACCGAGAAGCCTTCTGTTAACATCATCGGCATTTCCACCTTAGGCTTCCATAATAACCACGACTGCACCGAGCTAAAACGGCTGATGGCAGACTTGGGCATTGAGGTGAACGACATCATTCCCGAAGGCGCTTCCGTTCACAATCTCAAAAATCTTCCCAAAGCCTGGTTTAACCTGGTGCCCTACCGCGAACTCGGCATGATGACGGCAGAATATTTAGAGCAAGAGTTTGACATGCCCTACATCGACATTACGCCGATGGGTGTGGTAGAAACAGCGCGTTGCATTCGCAAAATTCAGCAAGTAATTAATGCTCAGGGCGCAACGGTTGATTACGAAGCCTTCATCGAAAACCAAACCTTGAATGTCTCTCAAGCTGCCTGGTTCTCGCGATCGATCGACTGCCAAAACCTGACGGGCAAAAAAGCCGTAGTTTATGGTGACAGCACCCACGCCGCCGCTATTACCAAAGTTCTCTCCCGCGAAATGGGCATTCACGTCGTCTGGGCTGGCACCTTCTGTAAATATGACGAAGACTGGTTCCGAGAGCAGGTTAGCGGTTACTGCGATGAAGTGATCATTACCGATGATCACGGTGTCGTTGGCGATGCAGTCGCTCGTGTGGAACCCTCTGCTATTTTTGGCACCCAAATGGAACGCCATGTGGGTAAGCGGCTCGACATTCCCTGCGGCGTGATTTCCTCCCCAATTCATGTGCAAAACTTCCCGATTGGCTACAAACCGTTCTTGGGCTACGAAGGCACCAACCAGCTTGTGGATTTAATCTACAACTCTTTCACCTTGGGCATGGAAGACCACCTGCTGGAAATCTTTGGCGGTCACGATACCAAGGAAGTGATCACGCGGGGCATGTCTGCTGACTCCGATATGAACTGGAGCAAGGATGGCACCGCCGAACTGAACAAAATTCCTGGTTTTGTGCGCGGCAAGGTGAAGCGTAATACTGAGAAATTTGCCCGCGATCGCAACATCGAAGTGATCACCGCCGAAGTCCTCTACGCCGCCAAAGAAGCCGTTGGTGCATAATAGTGATAGTCGCGTTTTGTGGAGAGATTTTGATGACTCACTCGGTTTTGTTTCATGAACTCGTCGAGTATGTTGATGAACTCTCCACAGACGATCAAGAGATGCTGTTTGATCTGATTCGCAAACGCCGCATCGAAAAGCGACGAGCAGAAATCGCCGAAAATGCGGCACAAACTTTGGCGGCTGTCCGTGCTGGAACTGCAAAAAGTGGTTCTGTGAAGGATTTAATGTTGGATGTTTTAAATGACGACAGTGATGACGAATGAGAGTCGTATTTTGGGAGAATAGTTTTCGTAGAGCCTTAAAGCGCCTGCTAAGGAAAAGTCCGCAGCTACAACAGAAAGTAACCGAAGTATTGGTATTACTGGAATCTGATCCATTTACGCCATCGATCAAAACCCACAAGCTCCAAGGAGACTTAAAAGAATTGTGGTCTTGCTCAGTTGAGTATGATTGCCGAATCATCTTTGCGTTTGAGCCACTTGAGAACTCCGAGGAAGAGTTAATTGTTTTAATCGATATTGGCTCACACGATGATGTGTATTAACAGCAAGTTACTTTTCGTTATTTTAGGGATAGGCTTCGGGTTTAAATCTATTGACCGCGTACCATTGCTAATTGCCTCAGATTGGGAAAGGTAGCGGTCTTGAGTTGGAACGGTGTGTACTTACCGCCCAAGCCTTCGACAATAGTTTTGGTATTGGTGATAAAAAACTTCTGATAGGTTTCGCCGACGCTCCCCGTTTCACCCAACCCATCTGCAAACAGTTCCTGCTCTGCCACCTTGACATTTGCCTCTTTCGCCACCGCCTCAATTAGCTTCGGGTTAATCGCTGCTTCTGCAAAAATTGTGGGCACTCCCGCCACTTGAATCGCTTTAACCAATTCTGCTACTCGCATTGGAGTCGGTTTTTCTTCAGTGCTAATCCCCTGCAATGCTCCGAGGACTGGAATGGCATACTCCTTAGAGTAGTAGCCAAATGCATCGTGAGTGGTGACTAGCTTCTGTTGGGCTGCTGGAATGGTGGCAATTTCTGACTTAATCCAGGTGTTGAGTTGGGACAGTTCATCCGTCACCTTCTTGGTGTTTGCAGCGTAAATAGACGCATTGCCGGGTTTTAATTGACTTAAGTTTTTGCTGATCACCTCGGCGATCGCAACGCCATTGGCAGCGCTGTGAAAGACGTGAGGGTCGATTTCGGTTTTGCCATCTTCCTCAAACGTGAGGGGTTTGGGAACCGCCAGTTCATGAACCGCAATTTTGGGGGCAGCGTTTGAGCTTGCGTTGATCAGTTTAATCAGCGTGGATTCAAAGTTATAGCCGCCATACAAAATTAACTTTGCTTGTTCGATCGCTTTGCTATCTTCTGGTTTGGGTTCATATTCGTGGGCATCGGCACCAGCAGGAATTAGGCATTTGAGGTCAACCGTATCGGCGGCAATTTGCCGGGTGACATCGCATACAACAGAGTTCGTCGCAACGACGAGCGGACGTTCGCCCGTGCTGGTGATTGCGCCACTTGTCGCAGAAGTAGCTGGACTTGGGCTAGCAGATTGATTTTGGGAAGGGCTACAGCCGTTGATGCCCAGCATCAGTAATAAGGCAGCGAATCCACCAATCCGATATAGTCTTAAAGGAAATTGGTTATAGACCATTTGTTTACAAGCCCTTAGTTTTCCAGTAGTGTTGTGAGAATGATTATCATTATAGGTTGATATGCTACTGGTTCATCACCTCTATGTCAATTACCGGAGCGTAAAAGCGCTGGAGGATATCACCTTCAAACTTCCAGAGGGAATCTTGGTCGGCTTACTGGGTCCTAATGGGGCGGGAAAAAGTACGCTGATTAAAGCATTGCTGGGGCTAATTCCTAAACAAGCAGGCGAAGTGCTGTATCGAGATGCGCCTCTCCAACAGCAGAGAAAGCAGGTTGCCTATGTGCCGCAGCGATCGCAAATTGACTGGGATTATCCCGCTACAGTTTGGAATGTGGTGATGCTGGCTCGAACGACTCATGCCGGATGGTTTCGCTCCCCCAGTCGGCAGTCGGCAGAAATTGTTAAAGAATCTTTGCGGCGAGTGGATCTGTTTGATTTGCGCGATCGCCCGATTGGATCGCTTTCGGGTGGGCAGCAGCAGCGGGTCTTTTTGGCTAGAGCGATCGCTCAGCAAGCCAATCTACTGTTGCTTGATGAACCTCTCGCAGCCGTAGACAAAAAAACAGAGGCGTTGATCTTTCAAATCTATGATGAACTGAAAGCCGAGGGCAAAACGCTGTTGATTAGTTGTCACGAATGGGGCGGCATCTTGAACCACTATGATCAATTACTGTTGATCAACCAGCGACTCGTGGCTCAGGGTGTTCCCAAAGAGGTGATGACCCCTACTAACATTGAACTGGCGTATGGCATCCCGCCCCAACCCAGGCATTTTCACGATGCGCTCGAAACCACATTCTTCTGTTAAACCGCTTATGTTGGAATGGTTGCTGGAACCGCTTAGCTTTGAGTTTATGCGGAATGCCCTGATGGTTGGCATTCTCGCGGGTATCCTCTGTCCCGTTGTGGGCACTTACCTATTGGTGCAGCGGATGGCGCTATTGGGCGATGTCATGGCACATTCGGTGCTGCCCGGATTGGCGATCGCCTTTTTTTTGGAGATTAATATCCTGATTGGCGCATTTGTTTCAGGGATTATCAGCGCCTTTTTGATTGCCTGGATTCGCTCTCAAACCCGGATCAAAGTGGATGCCGCGATGGCGCTAATTTTCTCCAGCTTTTTTGCCCTTGGCGTGTTGCTGATCACCTTGCTGCGAAATAAGCTCGATCTCGATAGCTTTCTGTTTGGCGACATTTTAGGGGTTACCCAAGCCGATGTTACCCGCACCGCCATGATCACGCTGGTTGTTTTAGCGCTGGTTCGTCTGTTTTATAAAGAACTGTTTTTCTATACCTTTGATCGCCTAGGCGCACAGGCGATCGGCTTACCGATCAATAGTATTTATTTGGGCTTAATGGCAGGTGTGACGCTGACCATTATTGCGAGTATGCAAACGGTCGGCGTGGCTCTGGTGGTGGCTTTGCTGGTGGGTCCAGCTACTACTGCCTATCTACTCGTTAAAGAACTACACCAGATGATGGGTTTGGGTGCGCTGCTGGGTGCAGTTTCTAGCGTGATTGGGATGTACATCAGTTACTACCTAAATGTGCCTTCTGGACCCTGCATTGTATTAATTAGCTGCGGCTTCTTTGTGCTAGCAGTGCTGTTTAGTCCCTCAGAGGGATTGTTGACCCAACCAGAGGCAGTAAATCGTGCAGCCAGTATTCTTAGCCGACTCAAACAAACGGAACGGAGTAAATGACCTTAACAGGTTAGCGATCGCTAACCTGTTAAGGTTTTCTCGGCGGCAGTCAGCAAAGATTTGCAGCCAAACTGCCAGCGATATGTCAGCCCTTTTTCTCTGGCATCATGCACTTGTCGCTATCGCAGCCAGCAGGACCTTCGGCTAGGTTAAAGCCAGAGTCGTAGCGGCTGAGGGCACCATAGAAATCATTAGTACGCTGGCGAGTTTTCACTTCGGTTTCTAGGCGATCAAAAGTGTCTTTGTCGATTTTCTCAAACGGCAAGCGGGGAAAAGGTGCATCAAATCGGGCAAGCAAAGCCGCGCTGATGTAGCCTTCGTCGTTGGCGATCGCTTGATAAATCCGCCGTCCTAATGGCTCCACTTCGGCTTCGGTCAGTTCCACCGTGGCGCTTGTGTTGTGGGCAGTGTAATGCTTCTGCACCTGCATATAAAAATCAAACTGCGCCAATGCCGAGAACTGCTCAATTGGAATTTCATCGGCTCCCGG
>JBBSCL010000085.1:0-9403 GCA_038250345.1 Leptolyngbyales cyanobacterium | reverse complement strand
GCATTGCTTATATTCCAGTTAGGAGCGTCCCCTGCTGGTTTATGATCACAGTGCGAACCTGAGAAAATTCTGATTAGGTCGTCAATTGAGCAAGGGTAGACCGTTTAGGGGATAGAAACCAGCATGAGAATCCTGTTTGTTGCTGCCGAAGCTGCGCCACTTGCCAAGGTGGGCGGCATGGGAGATGTGGTTGGTGCGCTGCCCAAGGTTTTGAGAAAAATGGGGCACGACGTGCGGATTTTAATGCCTTACTACGGATTTATCTCCGAAAAGGTAAAAGTTCCCAAAGAGCCAATTTGGGAAGGCAAAGCGATGTTTCAGGATGTTCAAATCTTTGAAACTAAGCTACCTAATTCCGATGTGCCAGTCTATTTGTTTGGGCACGCTGCGTTTGCGCCTCGCCGCGTTTATGGGGGCGAGGATGAAGCATGGCGGTTTACGTTATTTGCCAATGGAGCGGCTGAGTTTGCCTGGAACCACACTTGGCGACCCCAAATCATTCATTGCAATGACTGGCACACGGGCATGATTCCCGTCTGGATGCATGAAAACCCTGACATTTCTACCGTATTTACCATCCACAATTTGGCATACCAAGGTCCTTGGCGCTGGTATTTGGAGCAAATAACCTGGTGCCCTTGGTATATGCAAGGACACAACACCCTGGCGGCGGCAGTGCAGTTTGCCGATCGCGTGACCACCGTTTCGCCCACCTATGCACAACAAATCCAAACGCCTGCCTATGGCGAACAGCTAGAAGGGCTGATGTCTTTCGTCAGTGGCAAGCTGTCTGGCATTGTCAATGGCATTGATGTGGTATCTTACAATCCCGCAACCGATAAGAGCCTGACTCAAACCTTTACGGCAGATACATTAGACGATCGCACTGCCAATAAAATCGCCCTGCAAGAAGAAGTCGGGCTAGAAATGAATTCTGGCGCATTTCTAATGGGCATGATCACTCGGTTGGTCGAACAAAAAGGGCTAGATTTGGTTATCCAAATTTTGGATCGCTTCATGGCATACAGCGATTCCCAGATGATTTTGCTGGGTACGGGCGATCGCTATTACGAAACGCAGATGTGGCAGCTAGCCTCCCGCTATCCCGGTCGCATGTCGGTTTATCTGTTGCATAACGATATTTTGGCTCGGCGGATTTATGCCGGGTGCGATACGTTCTTGATGCCCTCCCGCTTTGAACCCTGCGGCATTAGTCAAATGCTGGCAATGCGCTATGGCTGCGTTCCCGTGGTGCGTCGGACGGGCGGGTTAGTAGACACCGTGCAGCATCATGAACCGATGAATCAAACGGGTACGGGCTACTGTTTCGATCGCTACGAGCCATTAGACTTGTACACCTGCCTAGTGAGAGCGTGGGAAGGGTTCCAATATAAAAAAGAGTGGCGCGAGTTGCAGCAGCGCGGCATGATGCAAGATTTTAGCTGGGATAAATCGGCAGTTCAATATATCGATCTGTATCGCAGTATGGTGGGTGCCGCAGCCGATCAGCCAGATTTGAGCATCCCTGCCCCATTAGAAACTTTGCCAAAGAAGGCACTGGTTTCTTGAAAAACTGGCTAATTAATAACTTGTAGAGTTAACCACAAAGACACGAAGCCACAAAAATGGTTCTGAGTGTCTTTGTTTTTTAAAATCTGTATCTTAATTATTCCGCATCTCTAAGCATGGGTTCTAATGACTGACCCTTGCGACTCGAAACAAATATTTGTAGGAACAAGCGAGTTTATCGAATAGAACGCGCTATAGTCTTCCCGTTGGGTCAGCGATATGGCGGGCGATCGTGTCAGTGCAAGTGTCTTCTCAGATTACATCCGACCCTGCGAAACAAGGGGATCAATCATCTGAGCAACGGAGTCGGGTGTTAGTGGTACTCAACGGCAAAGGTGGAGTCGGCAAAACCACCACGGCTGTGAATTTAGCCGCTACCTTGGCGGAGCGCTACTCAACCCTGTTAGTCGATGCCGATCCTCAAGGCTCTGCAACGTGGTGGGTCGAGCGCAGCAGCAAGCCTGCCAAGTTTGACATCACGAAGGAAACTGATCCGATGCTGCTGGCAAATTTGCGATCGCTGCACCAATATCAGGTGATTGTGGTGGATACGCCCCCCGCTTTAGGATCAGATGCCCTACTTGCCGTCGTTCCGGCTGCTGATTACGTCGTGTTGCCCACCCCTCCCGCACCGATGGATCTAGCCGCTTTGATTGAAACCGTGAGGACGACAGTGACTCCGGTGGGTGTCGCCTATCGCGTGTTACTCACCAAGGTCGATCCACGCTGCTTAGGAGAAGCCCTAGAAGCGCAGAACACTTTGATGGAGTTGAGAATTCCTGCCTGCCATGCGTTTATTCGAGCCTACAAAGCTCATGAGCGGGCAGCCTTGGAAGGAGTGGCGATCGCCCAATGGCGCGGGAAAAACGCCAAAGAAGCCGAAGCCGATTATCGCCGTGCAGCCGATGAAATTCAGCGCGACTGGAGGAACTAATGGTTAGAAAACGATTGTCAGATATGTTGCGTGAAGAAGCGCAAAAGCCTGTTGAAACGGAGTCAGAGTCAGCCTTAACCGATCAAGCGACTGTCTCCTCTGCTGGCGCGGCTCAATCCAAGCCTGCTGCAAAACCCAAAAGCACAACTACGGGATCACGCGCTGCATCAGCTTCGCAGTCTTCTATTGCTGCGAAAGCAGAGGCAACTGCGATCGCGCCAGAAGTCACCCGTCTAAAAGCCGAACTTGAAACAGCAGCTAAGCAAGTAACCGATTTAAATCAGCAAATCACGGATCTAAAAGCCGAGCTTGAAAATCAGTCAACAGCCGCTAAAAAGCTGCAAACAAACTCAGAAAAAGCCGAACAGCGCAGTCAGCAGCTAGAAACTGAACTCAGCGAGGCAAAACAAACGATTTTGCAATTAGCAGAGGTCAATTCTCAGTTGAAGCAAGACCTGACTGCAAAACCGACTGCGGCAATTCCTGAAACGTTGACGAAGCTTTCCACAGGACTCCCTAGGGAAATCGCTCCTCCTTCAAAAACCTTTCCAGCAACCGTGCCTACGGCTCCTGCTGAGGCAAATCCTGCTGAGGCAAAGAAGAATACCCGGACTGCTTTAAGCCAGCAAGACCTCTTGCGGCGGCAGCAAAAGTCTCTGGCACATCCGGTTTTTCCAGCGGGTAATCCTCCGGGTCACTTATCTGAACAAGACTTAGGTTGGGTCGATTAAACTTTTCAAAGAGTTTATAAAGTGATGGTTTTTTTGGATATATGTCCGGTGGCTTTGATAGCCTGATAGGGAAAGCGACACCGCAATCAAACACAAACTACTAGACTCTTGAAAATCGACTGAACCGAATGGGCAAGCAAACACTCTCAGTAGATATTGGTGGAAGTGGCATCAAAGTGATGGTGCTGGATGAAGCGGGGATGCCGCTAACGGAGCGCGATCGCAAAGATACTCCCCCAATCCCATCCCCTAGCGCCGTCATTAGCATTGTGAAAGAATTGGCAGCTACCAAAGAATTCGATCGCGTTTCAGTGGGGTTTCCGGGCGTGGTGCGAAATGGCATCACTGAAACTGCGGCAAATCTAACGCCTGAATGGATTAATTTTGCTCTCGCTGCGGTGCTTGCCGATTACTTGGGAAAGCCAACTCGCGTAATTAATGATGCCGATATGCAGGGTTTGGGCGCGATCGCAGGAATTGGCGTAGAGCTTGTGGTGACTTTGGGAACCGGGTTTGGCTCTGCACTGTTCATCAATGGCTTGCTGGTGCCAAACTTGGAACTAGGGCATCACCCATTTCGCAAAGGTGAAACTTACGAACAGCAATTGGGACGAGTCGCCCTAGAACGAGCCGGTAAAAAACGATGGAATGAACGCCTTCAAAGGGCGATCGCCACCTTACAACCTTTATTTAACTGCGACACTCTTTATCTAGGCGGTGGAAATACTAAGTTCATTGCCACTGAATTGCCATCCCCAGTAAAGATCGTGCCCAACATTGCTGGACTGCTGGGCGGGATCGCATTATGGAAAGATTAGATAACCTTCAAGAAGCTTTTGTCATCCCAGAGAGCGGGGCAGCAACACCCTGACTCGTCGGTTGCCATAACCCTTCATGGGAAATCGACTGAGCCAAGAGATGACGATATAAATTGCTGAGGTGAGCCGCAACTCCCGACCAGCTAAAGTTTTGCTGAACCCGAATAGATGCCTGTCGTCGCAGTTTTTCCGCCCAAACCTCTTGGCTTAAAATACGATCGATCGCGTTAGCAAAGGCATCCACATCTTTGGGTGGCACTAGCAGCCCCGTTTCTTCTGGAACCACGGTAAATTTCAACCCACCCACATCCGAAGCAATCACTGGAGTGCCACACGCCATCGCTTCGATCGCCACCAATCCAAACGGCTCATAGTGGCTAGGAATCACGCACACATCCGCAGCCGTATAATAGAGCGGCAGTAAATCATGTCCAACGCGCCCTACAAATTGCGTTTGATCCGCCAACCCTAGCTCCTGCACTTTGGCTTCAATTCGTTGACGTTCCTGCCCATCTGCCTGATTCGGATCACTACCCCCAACAATCACCAACTTCAGCTTCGATGGGTTTAATGCATAAGCAGTCGGGACAATACAAGAACCATCCACGCCTAATACGCGACAGTTCACCCCTTCTTTGAGCCTTGCACAAGCCTTTACCAAAGTATCGATTCCTTTACGAGGATCAAACCGCCCGACGTAAAGCACAATCGCCTCATCCTGCCCTAATCCAAGCTGAGCGCGCGCTTCGGCTTTAGGAATAGAGTGAAAGTTTTCAATATCGGTGCCACAGGGAATCACTTCGATACATCCCGATTGAGAGACCAGCGATCGCAGAGTCTCTTCTTCTTGAGGGCTAGTTGCCACAATACAATTCGCATTTTCTAATACCTCTTGTTCAATGCTCAAGCGGGTATCAGCGATCGCTGGACGTGTTAAAACTGCCTGATATTTCACAGCGCCGAGCGAATGATAGGTGTGTACGAGTTGAATATTGGTTTGTTGCTTAAGCTGCAAACCTACCCAGGCAGACATCCAGTAGTTGGTATGAATCAAAGGATAGTTGGTGCCTTCTTTCGCTTGAAATGCCTGAAATGCACTAACAAATTCCCGCATGTAGCTAAAAAGCTCGTCACGGGGAATAAAATCTTCAGGACCCGCCACCAGCCGAATAGTGCGGCAATGGGTCGAATGTTGCACAATAGTCGGATCGTCTGCTCTCACTTTACGAGTGAACATATCGACTTGCCAGCCTAGCTTTGCTAAAGCTTCCCCAACTTGACGAACGTAAACATTTTGCCCACCCGCTTCTTCTTTGCCAATATCTGCCGCCGGATCGCCGTGATCAGAAATTAATGCAATTGCCTGACGACCGGGAACCCGTGGGCGAGATAAACCAACGGGTCTAGCTGCTTTTGGAACCGCGACTGAGACACTTGGCTTAACGTTGAGACTCACCATACTTTTACCTCATCAATTCAAACAGTTGGTTGATTCTGAAATGGAGTCGGAAACGACTGCTATAAAAACGTTGTATACATCTTTTAGGTGTGCAGTACGACCTCGGCGTTTTAAACACATTAATGGTTGCATCTAGTGCTAGAAACTCTCCATAGGCATAAATCTAAAAAAACATTAAAAGGCTGGAAAAAAAGACAACTAGACTACATCCTCTTTCACAGGATTGTTACAATTGGAGTGAGTAGAGTGTAACACTCAAAAAAGAATATTAATGTTTGGGGCAAAATACTCCATTTCTAAGGTGGCGTAGTCACTGGATGCGAAGCGCTCTATTAAGAATTGAATGAAAAATATTAATATGACTCTAACCGCTTCATCGGCTCGACCCTCCACATCTCCTCGATATTGGCATTGGCAAGGGTTTTCTATTCGCTACCAAATGCAAGGCGATAGCGGTCCCGCAATCATTTTAATTCATGGATTTGGGGCATCTTTGGGTCACTGGCGCAAGAATATTTCAGAGTTGGCAACGGTCGGACGGGTGTTTGCGATCGATTTAATTGGCTTTGGTGGATCTGATAAACCCACACCTGGAGTCTTCAAATCTGGCGAACAGGTGGACTATACCTTTGAAACTTGGGGTCAGCAGATTGCCGATTTTTGTCGGGAGGTGGTGGGGGAGCCTGCTTTTCTGATTGGCAACTCGATCGGGTGTATTGCCGCCATGCAGACAGCGGTTGATCATCCAGATTTAGTTCGTGCCGTGGCGTTACTGAATTGCTCTTTGCGGTTACTGCACGATCGCCGCCGTGCGACGCAGCCCTGGATTAAGCGCATTGGCACACCAATTTTGCAGCAAGTGTTAAAAAAACGGGCGATCGGGCGAGCGTTTTTTCGGCAAGTGGCTCAGCCTAAAACGGTGCGTAAGATATTGCTCCAAGCCTATGCTCATCCAGAAGCGGTCACCGATGAACTGGTTGAGATGCTGATGGCTCCAGCAAAAGATGTGGGCGCGGCAGATGTATTCCTGGCGTTTACAGGCTATTCTCAGGGACCACTGCCTGAAGATTTGCTCGAAGTTTTGCCGTGTCCGGCGCTGATTTTGTGGGGAAGTGCTGATCCATGGGAACCGATCGCTCTAGGGCGCGAATTCGCTAAGTATGCTTGTGTTGAGCAGTTTATCGCCTTAGAAGGGGTGGGTCACTGTCCCCAAGACGAATCGCCAGAGATGGTCAACCCGATTCTGCAAAAATGGATTTTAAGCCACGCGATCGCGGACGTGAAGTCATAGAATCAATCTTTAGAAAAACTCCAATCTTGTTAAGAAATCGTGCAATGATTTCTTTTTGCAGCTTCAAAATAAAGTGAAGAGTAAACAGTTTTTGATGACTTGATCTCTTCTTTATCCCTGTAAAAAGAGATACTCCAAGGCGCGCAATGGTACATTCACAACGTTTGATTTTATTAATGGTAGGTGCAACAGGGCAAGAAGCTTTAAGACACTTTGTCCTAGGTCTACTGCTTTTATTGAGCTTATCTGCGATCGCCTATTATGGGTATGCCATTTACGCCGCTAACAAATTTTTTGCTAATTCGCCCGTTTATCAGCAGACTTTTCATCCACCTGTTAGCATCTTGCGCCCCATTTGCGGGATCGACAGCAAAACCTACGAGAACTTAGCGTCTTTCTGCCAGCAAGATTATCTAGAATACCAAATTATTTTTGGTGTGCAAGATCCTCAAGATCCCAGTATGGAAGTGGTAAGGCAGATTATTAAAGACTTTTCTAATTTGGATATTCAAGTAACTGCAAGCCTTCATACTTTGGGAGCTAATCGCAAAGTCAGTAATCTTGCTCACGCCGCGACTAAAGCAAGATATGACATTTTGCTTTTAGCCGATAGCGATGTGCGTGTGGAGTCGGATTACTTGAGCCGTGTGATTCAGCCGTTGAGCGATCCGGCTGTGCGTGTGGTGACGTGTTTATGTCGGTCGATCACCCAAGGATGGGTCACAACCTTGGAAGCACTGAGTACGCCAACAGATTTTTTGCCGGGAGTGTTGGTTAGCACGGCGCTAGAAGGGATCAAATTTGCCATGGGGCAAACAATCGTCATTCGGCGATCGGCGCTGGAAGAAATTGGCGGGTTTGCTGCGATCGCGGATTATTTGGCGGATGATTTTCACCTAGGCTTTTTGCCAACTCAGGCAGGCTACAAAGTGGTGCTTTCTGATTATTTGATCGACCATGTGATGCCGCAAAGGAGATCGCAGTATCCATTCATCGCCAAACTCGATGGCTGGTCGGAATTCGCGCTTCCCGCCCCTGGGGCTATGTCGGCTTAATCTTCACCCATGGAACGGTCACCAGTTTATTATTTTTGCTGGCAACAGGCGGCTCCGTATTGGGTTGGAGTCTGTTAGGCGTTACTTGGATCATGCGTCTGGCGATGGCTTGGTTTGTGGGGATTCGATGCTTGGGTGATCCCGTCGCTCAAAAGCTATTTTGGCTGGTGCCTCTACGGGATGGAATGAGTTTTGTGCTGTGGGGCTACAGCTTGATTGGTAACACGGTAAAATGGCGCGATCGCCAGTTCCGGTTGACTCGTGGCGGCAAACTGATTGCCCTGACCCCTAATCTACCGAAGCAAGTGAAGACAATTGCTGGCTAGAGCGGTACACTCAGATGCATAATTTTGCAACGAGAAAGTCTCTCGCTAGTTTTTCTCGCAGAATTTGGTTCGTGCAGTCACCGATCAGAGACATCACCGCTCAAATAAGCTCCTGCATCGTGAAACTGCATCGGCAGCGATCGTTATATATATGGAATGGAGTGACGCATGAAAGTTGGTTCTGAATCTCACAAGGAGCTATTTTGTAAAAGCTTTATCGAGACCTATCAAGACTGTGAGCCTGAAACACTTCCCTAGTCTCAGCTTGATGATGCGGCTTTGGCACGCCTGCGAGGAATTCCCTTTTGGCAAATAGCCTTACAGACTGAGCGACAAGCTGGCGTGATGGTGAGTGCTTTCGCAGAAACAATTACCGATCCAATGATTCGCGAGGCGATCGCTTTACAGGCAAAGGAAGAAGCCCGTCATGGTCGATTGCTAGAGTTTCTGATCAAGCATTATGATGTGCCGATTAATGAACCTGCTCCACCGACCGTTCCTCCCAATATTGCCCAAGAATTCATTGATTTTGGGTTTGGCGAATGTCTAGATTCCTACTTCGCCTTTGGCATGTTTGCCTTGGCACGGCAGACCAGCTATTTTCCTGAAGCTTTGTTTACCATCTTTGATCCTATTTTGTATGAAGAGGCGCGCCACATCGTCTTTTTTGTGAACTGGGTCAGCTATATGCAAGTGAATCAGGGGCGCGGATTTGTACCGCTGCGCGTTGCTCATGCTGGGGTTCACTATGGTCGCGCTCTGCTGCATCTCGCTAAATCCTTTACCAGCGCCGGTGGCAGTACAGGCGAGAGTTTTACGGCTGCCGGAGCAGGTGCTTTTACTGACAACCTAACGCCAGCACGGGTGTTCTCCGTTTGCTTGCAGGAAAACGAAAAGCGGATGAGCAGCTTTGACGATCGCCTACTGCAACCACGATTACTACCAAAACTATCCGCGATCGCGCTACAGGCGCTTAAACTTCTTCCTCAACGTCAATCCACCCCTAACCCTGAAATTAGCCCATCAAATTTATAGCAAGCATTGATTCAAACCACATCCACTTTAGAGATTAGAGGATCACAACCTTGTTGAAGACACTGCTGCTCCATCCCCCGTCCTTTGAAAAATTTGATGGCGGCGCTAGTTCGCGTTGACCCGCAACGCGCGAGATCGAAAGTTACTGGTATCCAGTCTGGCTAGGATATTCGGCGGGGTTGATC
>JBBSCL010000084.1:0-9412 GCA_038250345.1 Leptolyngbyales cyanobacterium | reverse complement strand
CAGTATTGCGATTGAGATGCTGACTCGCGGCATGGTCGAAGGTGTGGTTTGTGTGCAAAATACCGAAGAAGACCGCTTTCAGCCCAAGCCTATTATTGCCCGTACGCCAGAGGAAATTTTGGCGGCACGAGTCAATAAACCAACCCTTTCCCCCAATTTATCTGTGCTAGAGCAAATCGAGCAATCTGGCATGAAGCGGTTGCTGGTAATTGGAGTCGGTTGTCAAATTCAAGCGCTGCGGACGGTAGAAAAGCAACTGGGCTTAGAAAAGCTTTATGTGCTGGGAACGCCCTGTGTCGATAATGTGACTCGCGCTGGATTGCAAAAGTTTTTGGACACCACCAGCCGATCGCCCTCTACTGTGGTTTCCTACGAATTCATGCAAGATTTCCGCGTCCACTTCAAGCATGAAGACGGCTCTACGGAAACTGTGCCTTTCTTTGGCTTAAAAACTAATCAACTCAAAGATGTATTTGCGCCATCCTGCATGAGTTGTTTTGACTATGTAAATTCTTTGGCAGATTTGGTGGTGGGCTATATGGGCGCACCGTTTGGCTGGCAGTGGATTGTGGTTCGGAACGATCGCGGTCAGGAGATGCTTGATCTAATGAACGATCAAATTGAGACGCAACCTGTAATGTCTCAGGGCGATCGCAAAGAGGCGGTTCAACAAAGCATTCCTGCTTACGATAAGGGCGTAACCTTGCCAATGTGGGCAGCCAAGCTAATGGGCGTAGTGATTGAGCGCATTGGTCCGAAAGGTTTGGAATATGCCCGCTTTTCAATCGATTCCCATTTCACCCGCAACTACCTTTACGTTCAGCGCAACTATCCCGAAAAGCTAGAGGCTCATGTTCCTGAGTACGCTAAGCGAATTGTAAGCCAGTACAAATTACCTGAAAAGTAAAGCTCGAATTGACTGAAACAATTGCGCGATCTACCATTTCAATGCTTGTTTTCAAATCTAAGGGGTTACCATTTCTAGCAGGTTGAGTAATTTGTTGATTGATCACAGCAATATGACGGAAAGTCCAAGCTCCCCTCCCAATCCTGAAGCACAAGCCAGCAGCCTCGTGCTGTGCCAACTAACTAGTGGGCAGCTTTGGATGGTCAATAGTAGACGGCGAAATGGGCTGATCATTTATAAGCAGTTTTATGCAGAATTTGCCGGTCCTGGGGCTGCGATCGGCAGTTTTTTTGATCTAAATTCCCATCATGTACTGCCCGTGGGAGAACTGTCTTTGGTTTGCCCTGAAGATCAAGAAGAGCGGCAAAAAGCCTATCTCATTCGGCGACAGTGGATTCGATTGACTCATCAACTGACTGATAACCCCATTCCATCCCAAAGAGCGCAGATGATTTTAAATCAGTTTGACAACTACTTTGGAGCGGATACTGTTGTTAAAATTCCTGACGAAGCCTTTGCTTTAATGGTTGGAGTTTTGCCTCAAACCGTTAACATATTGAGACACGGGAGTAGGCTTTCTAGTTAATTTGTATTTATGAGTGAAAAGAATTTTTGATTGTTCTGATTCCAGCAATAGCAAAACTCTGTTGTTCTAGCTTGAAGCTTTTTTATAGAGTATGAGAGACTATTGCTGTGGTATGGATAGGCGATCGAGGCGTTGAACTGTCGCTTAGGTTGCTTTTGGCTATATTGTTTTAGAAACTTTTGATAGTTAGAGAGAAATCGATGCCCCTAATTACAACTGGCAAAAAGTTGATCCAAGATTTAGAAATGCATGGCTCGCTGGGTCTATATATTCCTCTGGAAGGAGGTTTTGAAGGACGCTATCAGCGCCGAATTCGGGCTGCTGGATATAATTCTCTGACGATCACAGCGCGAGGATTAGGAGATCTGGCTGCCTATCTAACCGAGATTCATGGCGTTCGTCCTCCTCATCTAGGTAAAAAGAGCGGTACGGTTAAAGGGGCAATGGTTGGCTATCGCTATTACATTCCGCCAATCATTTCCTACGAGTTGGAGAAGTTACCTGCCAACTCTAAAGGGCTTTTGCTGTGGATTATTGAGGGGCATATCTTGACGAGCCAAGAGATTGAATATTTGACGACCTTACCTGCTACAGAACCGCGAGTGAAGATTGCCGTGGAGCTTGGCGGCGATCGCTATTTCCGTTGGCAACCTTTAAAACAGGCTGTGATGTCTGCGTAGTCTGCTCATCGGTATGGTGAAGGACAATTGATTGGAGAGTCGCTGCAATACAGAAATTGTAGTAAATGTCTCGGCTACGCTTACACCCAAAGTTTGCGGGTTGAGCGTAGCCGAAAGTTAAAGTTTGCGGGTTGAGCGTAGCCGAAACCCACGCCAAACCAAAGTTAAAATATTTTTGCTTTAAAACCCTAAATTTCTTCATAGGGCATTAGCATTAAGAGGTGAGTGAACAAAATTATCCGCTGCAATCTTTAAGAGAAGGTCACTGGTTCAAACTAATTTGCGGAGCCAGTTTCCAAAATCTCCCTGCTGTTCGCAGCCTAACGTTGGCATACACTTTGGCTGGCGTAGATTGTGTAGACATTGCCGCTGATCCAGCCGTGGTGATCGCCGCAAAAGAAGCAATTCGCGTGGCGATGGAGATTAGTCATCGCGATTCTCAGAAGGGGCGTTCCACGAATCGCCTGCAAAATTCTTCCCCTATTCAAAAGCCATTGTTGATGGTTAGTCTAAATGATGGCGAAGATCCTCATTTTCGCAAGGCAACATTTTTGCCGCTTAATTGCCCCTCAGATTGTCCACGTCCTTGTGAACAGATTTGTCCGGCTGATGCGATTAAAAGCACTGGCGTAATCGAAGATCGTTGTTATGGCTGTGGGCGTTGCTTGCCGATTTGCCCCATTCAACATATTTCAGCCCATTCTTATGTTTCAACGGCTCAAGCGATCGCGCCCTTAGTGCTAGAGATGGGCATTGATGCGATCGAAATTCATACTCAAGTAGGGCGGCTTGCAGATTTTCAGCGCCTCTGGTCAGCGATTAAACCTTGGTTGCCCCAACTTCAACTCATTGCAATTAGTTGCCCTGATGGCGAGAATCTGATCGAATATCTCTGGGCACTCTACGATGTTGTTTCGCCGTTAGCCTGTCCGCTAATTTGGCAAACCGATGGTCGCCCGATGAGTGGAGATATTGGCAATGGCGCGACCAGAGCCGCTATTCGGTTAGGGCAAAAAGTTATAACCGCAGGCTTGCCAGGATATATTCAGTTGGCAGGAGGAACGAATGGCTATACTGTTTCCAAACTGCGATCGCTCAACTTGCTAGCTTCTAATCCTTCCAGCGATCGCTCAATGCCGCACTGTAGAACGCCACATTTTGAAACAGTTCAACCCACGCAACCGCTTTCACCTTCACATATTTCAGGAGTTGCCTATGGAAGCTACGCTCGAGCTTTGTTGTCGCCCATCTTAGAACAGTTGGAAGCGATGGAAAATATCGACAAATCTCTGTCGGTTCTTGCAAGTAAAAAAGGAGATGGGCGATTGATCACAAGCCTTGCTGAATCATCTGTACTTACGCTGCGATCGCCTCAGCCGATTCTTTTAGAACAAGCCCCCAAATCTCTACAACAAGCCGTGAAGCTTGCCTATTCCCTTGTCTCTCAACTCAAACCGTTTCGGTCAACACCGCAATTCAACTATGAATTACCCTAAGATTTCAATGTCTCCATCACAAAATTTTGTCAGTTCATCTGACCATGACGCACCTCTAAATGGCAATCTACGACGGCTCTAAGTTTTTTGATTGGCACCCCAATAGCAGCAATTAAGATGCTCCACAAATTTGCCAACGTCCTCTCAAATTGTCCTTAAGTGATTTTTGAAAACTACATCCAAGATGGATAACACCGTATCGGCTGACTTGCTCATTACAGACGACTTAAATAAACTGCTTAACATTCTTCCGGGTTCTATTCAGCTTCAACTACAGCAACATCCTCAACGCAACATGCTGATTGAAGTTGTGTTAGACCTAGGTCGTCGCCCAGAGGCTCGTTTCCCCGGTCAAGCAGAGTATCTTTCTGAAATCCCGATTACCCAAAGTGACCTCAACGAATGTATCAAGAGCGTTGGTGATTTTGGCGGCGATAATCGCGCTGGCATTGAGCGAACCCTTCATCGCATTAGCGCCATTCGTAATCGGCGTGGGGAAGTTATTGGGCTAACGTGTCGGGTTGGTCGTGCTGTTTTCGGGACGATCTCCATGATTCGTGATTTGGTAGAAAGCGGCAAATCCATCCTCATGCTGGGTCGTCCTGGAGTGGGTAAAACCACTGCGCTTCGGGAGATTGCCCGTGTTTTGGCAGATGAATTAGAAAAACGAGTGGTCATCATTGATACATCTAATGAAATTGCTGGGGATGGGGATGTGCCTCATCCAGCGATCGGTCGTGCCCGAAGAATGCAAGTAGCTCGTCCTGAATTACAACACCAAGTCATGATTGAGGCAGTGGAAAACCACATGCCGGAAGTCATTGTGATTGATGAAATTGGTACAGAACTTGAGGCTTTAGCAGCCCGCACGATCGCTGAACGAGGAGTTCAGCTTGTAGGAACTGCTCATGGCAATCGGTTAGAGAATCTGATCAAAAATCCAACGCTGTCAGATTTAGTGGGGGGCATTCAATCGGTCACCCTCGGAGACGAAGAGGCGCGCCGACGAGGAAGTCAAAAAAGCGTCTTAGAGCGAAAAGCACCTCCCACTTTTGATATAGCTGTTGAAATGATGGAACGACAGAGTTGGGTCGTTCATGAACATGTGGCAGAGACCGTTGACAGCCTATTGAGGGGTCGTCAACCAAACCCTCAAGTGCGATCAGTCAGTGAAACTGGCAAAGTAGTTGTCACTCACGAATTGTCGAGCGATGAGTTTGCAGCCTCCAGACCTGGCAGAACACGATCAACTTCCATCGATTTTGGGCAGCGAGATAATTCACTGGTTAGTCGTCCTTTTATTGGGCGCTCAGATCTTCAGGGGAAGGGATGGCGATCTTCTGGTCAAATGCGACCTTTATCAACAGATGCTGCACTCAGTAAGTTACCTGACGAGCAGCAATTTGAGCATTTGTTGGATGAGTCTTTACAGGCTTCTTTGTTTTCCGATGAAACTGCCGAACCTTTTTTGCAAAACTCTTTGGAGCGAAATGGCTATGACTTTGAGGAAACTGCGAAAGATGAGCGACGCTTAGGTCCAAACGGGGAAGACTTCTTATATATTTATCCGTATGGAGTGAGTCGTCATCAGCTTGATCAAGTGGTTCGCACCTTAAAATTGCCGGTTATCTTAACCAAAGATATTGATAGTGCAGATGCCGTTTTAGCGCTGCGATCGCATGTCAAAAATCATTCAAAACTGCGCCAATTTGCAAAATCCCGGCAAGTCCCCATTCACACTATTAAAGCCAGCAGCATTCCTCAAATTGCTCGTGGCTTACGCCGAATGCTGGATATGGATAACCCTGGAATTCCCGATGCAACTGATTTTGACTTATTAAGAGGCGATAATGACGATGAGATTGAAGCCTTAGAAGAAGCCAGACTTGCTGTCGAACAAATTGTAATTCCTAAAGGGCAACCTGTAGAATTGCTACCCCGCTCTGCGACCGTTCGTAAAATGCAGCATGAGCTAGTTGAGCATTATCATCTTAAGTCACGCAGTTTTGGCGAAGAACCCAATCGACGACTGAGAATCTATCCAGCTTAGAGAGCATCTTGACAACAAGTCAAAAAACTTTGCCGTAGCACTAGACAGAATCAAATCAATTAGTCTATAGTTAGGGACTGTTGCCTAATGCTCATCGCAATAATTCTTGAGTGGCTTAGATCGCTAAAGTCAATCTCGTTGCTTTCTTGAATTACTAAAGTGGATACTGAACGGCTTGCCATTCAAGTCCTTAGCTGGCACTCAACTGAACTGATTTTGCACATTTCCTTCGGACTTGGCAGGGTTTAGCGCTTTTTCACAAGAATAGTTAGATTTTTAGTTCTGCGCGATCGCGTCACTCTTTAAAGTCATCGAAATCTTGAAGCACAAACTATCAATCAGTTAAGCAGGCAATCGTTATTTGCCTGCTGCTCTAAACTGTGTACGAAAGGGAGACCATTCATCGTGTCTGTGGGTATTCTCGGCACAAAGCTTGGCATGACCCAAGTCTTTGATGAAACAGGTAAAGCAATTCCGGTGACTGTCATCCAGGCAGGTCCTTGTGTTGTTACTCAGGTTAAAACAATTCAGACAGATGGTTATTCAGCCGTTCAGGTTGCTTATGGCGAGGTCAAGCAAAAGGCTTTGAATAAACCTGAGCTGGGACATCTAGCAAAGTCCAACTGCGCTCCCATGAGGCATCTACATGAATATCGCTTGGAAACCCCTAGTGAATTTCAACTGGGACAGCAAATCAAAGTAGATGCATTTTCTACTGGTCAGACCATTGATGTAATTGGAACCAGTATTGGTCGCGGATTTGCAGGATACCAAAAGCGTCACAACTTCAAGCGCGGTCCTATGTCCCACGGATCGAAAAATCATCGCGCTCCTGGTTCTACTGGTGCAGGTACTACCCCAGGACGTGTCTATCCAGGTAAGCGTATGGCGGGTCGGCTAGGAGGCAGTCAAGTTACTATTCGCAAATTAACAGTCATTCAAGTTGATTCTGAACGAAACTTGATTTTAATTAAAGGTGCTATTCCTGGAAAACCAGGCGCGTTAGTCAATGTGGTTCCTGCAACGATTGTTGGATCTAAGTAGAAAACTAAGTCGTAAGAAATTGAGAATTTTCTTGATTTCTAGCTTTTGAAGCCCGCGAAAGTTGAATAAGGTTGATGATTATGGCGGATTGTGCAGTTAAGGATTGGAATGGGAAAGAGGTTGGTAGTGCTTCCTTAGACTTGCGAGTAGCAAGTGAGAAAAGCGCCGCTCATGTCGTCCATCGAGCATTAGTGCGCCAAATGGCAAATGCTCGTCAAGGTACGGTATCAACCAAGACTCGGGCGGAAGTTAGAGGCGGTGGCAGAAAGCCATGGCGGCAAAAAGGCACTGGGCGTGCTCGTGCTGGCTCTAATCGTTCTCCACTGTGGCGGGGCGGCGGAGTTATTTTTGGTCCGAAGCCAAGAGATTACTCGCTTAAAATGAATCGCAAGGAACGACGACTTGCTCTGAGGACGGCAATTCAAAGCCGTATTGAAGATGTAATCGTTGTCCAGGATTTTGCTGACAAGTTCCCTCGCCCAAAGACAAAAGATTTGGTTGGAGCTTTGCAAACCTGGGGAATTCAAGCTGAATCAAAGGTTTTGTTGATTTTGGCAGAGCGTCAGGAAATGGTTTATTTGTCTGCTCGCAACGTGGCTAAACTCCGCTTGATTTCTGCGTCCAACTTAAATGTTTTTGATCTTTTAGCTGCAGATCGCATTGTGATTACTCAGGCTGCTATTGCGAAAATTCAGGAGGTGTACGGTGACTGAATTTAATCCTCGAAATTTGATGGATCTGGTTCGTCGTCCAATTATTACTGAAAAAGCAACATTGCTTTTGGAGAACAATCAATACACGTTTGAAGTGTCTCCTAGATCCACTAAGCCTGAAATCAAAGCTGCTATTGAGTCTTTGTTTGAGGTCAAGGTGGTGGGTGTTAGTACGATTAACCCTCCACGTAAGCAGCGTCGGGTTGGCAAGTTTCTAGGCTATCGTCCTATCTACAAGCGGGCAGTTGTCACCTTAGCAGATGGGGACTCGATCGCTCTATTCCCAGAAGTTTAATTTTTCTATTTGGTAAGGCATTCAAGAGATTAAGTTATGGGCATTCGTATTTATCGACCCTACACCCCTGGTACTCGTGAACGAACCGTCTCGGATTTTGCTGAGATTACTCGTGACGAGCCTGAAAAGTCGCTGACAAAATCGCGCCATCGTCCCAAGGGTCGCAATAATCGCGGTGTGATCACTTGTCGTCACCGGGGCGGTGGGCACAAACGTCTTTATCGGCAAATTGATTTTCGACGAGATAAGCGTAACGTCCCCGCTAAGGTTGCAGCGATAGAGTATGATCCCAATCGGAATGCTCGAATTGCATTGTTGTATTACAAAGATGGTGAGAAGCGGTACATATTACATCCCGCAGGTCTTGCTGTTGGAACAACCATAATTGCTGGATCTGACTCGCCCATCGAAATTGGTAATGCTTTACCGCTCAGCAACATCCCTTTGGGTACAACCGTTCACAATGTGGAATTAACCCCTGGGCGTGGCGGACAAGTCGTTCGAGCTGCTGGAGCAAGTGCTCAAGTCGCCGCAAAAGATGGGAACTTTGTCACCCTAAAGCTCCCTTCCGGTGAAGTTCGTATGATTCGTCGTGAATGTTATGCCACGATTGGTCAGGTTGGGAATGCAGATGTACGGAACACAAGTTTAGGAAAAGCGGGTCGAAAGCGGCATTTAGGTCGTCGCCCTCAGGTTCGCGGCAGCGTCATGAACCCTGTGGATCATCCTCATGGCGGTGGCGAAGGAAAGGCACCGATTGGTCGCCCTGGACCGGTTACTCCTTGGGGTAAGCCAGCTTTAGGGTATAAAACTCGGAACAAACGCAAGCTAAGTAGTGCCCTCATTGTTCGCCGCCGTCGTAAGTCTTCTAAGCGCGGTCGTGGCGGTCGGGATTCATAGTGATAAGGAGCTAAGGGATGTCTCGTTCATTGAAAAAAGGTCCGTTTATTGCGGATCATCTGCTTAGTAAAATTGAAGCATTAAACGCGAAGGGTGAAAAGCAAGTGATTAAAACTTGGTCTCGCTCTTCTACCATCCTGCCTCAGATGATTGGACACACCATTGCTGTTCATAATGGAAAGCAACATGTGCCTGTTTATGTCAATGAACAGATGGTGGGGCATAAGCTGGGGGAATTTTCACCCACGCGCACCTTCAAAGGGCACGCTGGCACTGATAAAAAAGCACGTCGATAAGAGGGATTTTACTGCTGGCTTAAGGCTAGTGGTGGTCAGTTAAGGAGTAATGAGTATGGCTGTTGAGACTACAACTGAAGTAAAGGCGATCGCTCGCTATATTCGGATGTCCCCTCGTAAGGTTCGTCGTGTTCTCGATCAAATTCGGGGGCTTTCCTACCGAGAAGCGCTAATTGTTTTGGAATTCATGCCTTATCGTGCTTGTGAACCTGTATTAAAGCTGCTGCGTTCTGCTGCTGCAAATGCTGAACACAATCAAGGATATGACCGAGCAGATTTGGTTGTTAGTACTGCTTATGCCGACCAAGGTCCAACATTAAAGCGGTTTAGACCTCGCGCTCAAGGTCGTGCTTACCAAATCCGCAAGCCGACTTGTCACATTACAATTTCCGTCGCTCCGAGCGCTGGAGATGAATAATTCGTATTTCAATCAATATTGTTGAAT
>JBBSCL010000083.1:0-9443 GCA_038250345.1 Leptolyngbyales cyanobacterium | reverse complement strand
CTGTTTATGTTCCCATTGCAAGGTGCGATCGCGTCGAGCCTGATCATTCACTTGCAGCGGGCTAAGGGTAAAGGATTTATCGCTCTTTTGTTCGTGCAGGCGATCGCCCAACGCTTGATCGACAGAACTGACCAGCGTCAGAAACAGCGCATGCAAGTGCTTACCTGTGAGATAACCAGGTGGAATGGGCGATCGCGGTTGCAGGTTGAGAATGAGGCTATGTGGCATAGGTTTGAAGATCCACAAATTAACAGTTAGAAGATACTTCTGATATAGATATTAGCTAGCAAAGCGATACTGCATCCGAGCTGGAATTTTGAACCTTGCTGATTCGTAGTAATGCCCACGCAATCGCACATTGCGAATCAAACTGACAGGCGGCATATTTACTGTGTCATAACTCGAAACTTGGTGAGTGAACATCACATCCAGTGGATTGAGCGGGTAAGGAAAAGTGAATTCGCCTTCTCCTTGTCTGAGTTTAAGGAGTTCCTCAATTCTGACTTCGGCTTTGCTCATCCACTTCCCTAAACGAATCCACTTCGGCAGAGACAACGGCTGTTCAGAAATGATAAAGCACTCAAACTGGCTTTCAGGTGCAATTTCTTTGGCTCGACCAAAGCTGGGAATATTTTTTTGGGTCTTCTCCATTTCAACGTGGTAGTTATTGTTGGCATACTTCCATGTGTTGAGAACAGCCGTATGACGAACGGCTCTGGCTGGAGTTACGTAGATTCCCTGCTGGTTGAGTGGGGTAAGATGCTCCTCATATTTGGGGATTTGCTCAGGGCAGAAGTAACGGTAGGAGTGTTCTTCGGAGACTGTGGTGGAATGGCGATCGCTATCCACTAAACCCAGCGCATAGCAGAGCGCATAATTGTGCAGGATAGGTTCTGTTTCGTACAGTCGCCCAATCTCACGAGTGGCAAAGTACATCGAGTCATGCAGTTCTAACTCACAGCGATAGATGATAGTCATACGCTTTTACTCCGCTGCTGTCGTAGCTGTAGCTTTGCCTTTAATGTGTTTTTTGGCGTAATTTTTTGCTTCTTTATCTGCTTGTTGCAAAACGCTCTTTAGCGTTGTTTCATTACTGATTAATGTTTTAACTTCCTTCAACAAAGCATCGAATTTTTCATCCATGAAAGGTGTTTTGACAATTGGTTCATCATCCAGCAATAACTTTATTGCAGCTTTCGCATGATCCATCACATCATCCTCATTTAAGGGATCGAGCGACTCCAACTCGCTGACAGGGAATAAATCATAAATGGCTTGAGTCCAGCGCAGGTTGCTGGCAATTTCGCCATCTGCAAAAGTTACACCTAGCAACTCATTTCGCATCGTACCTGTGCGGGTGGTTTGCGCTCCATAGCGGCTGGTACGCAGGATATTGTTGAAAACATACAGGAAGCTAGCTTCTGTCGGATCTTTCAACGTGATAATGCTGGGAAAGAAAACTTGTGGACGGATGTGATCCTGACTATTAATCCGTGACGTGGTTGTTCCAATATCCCCATCCAGTTTGCCTTTATCCTTACCTTTAGGCAGTTCCTTCATTTCACCTTTTGCTGCCATCGTTCCATTTTCATAGGGTGCATTTAAGGTAAATGTTTCGTGCGCTTCATCAAACGGAGTAATGGAAAAGGCCGTATCCACAACCACCTTCGATTTCTCAGAGCCAGAATCCCCAATCGCAAAACCGTAGATGATGCAATCTGGGTTGTCCATTGCGAATCTCACATTGTACTCACACTCTTCGGCTGTCATCAATCCGTAGTTACGCAGGAGTTCTCGACCAACCAAGCGTTCAGGAGTTGTCTGTTTGCGTTTGAACATGGTCAAACGACTGATAGGAGATGAATTCTCTCGTTTGATTCCAGCTCTAACTTTGGCTTTGTTGAGTTCTTGATCTGTTTGAAATAGAGAGTAAGAATCAGTGATGCGCACTGTTAAAAAGTGAACATATTTTCCCATTGGTTTGTAGGGAATTTCAGTATGAAAGTGCTTAGCATCGACGGTTTTTAGAAAGTTCATTGTTGCCTCCAAGTAATATTATCAATTTTTAGTTTTCGTCTACTGCTGGACGAATTCTGACTCTGGTTATTTCAGCAGTTACGATCGCACCAGCCTCTAGCTCTTGTCCATAGCGAGAAAGCACCTGTAAACACACCGCAACCTGCTGTTTTATGCTGAGATTCACAAGGCGGAGAATACCACAGTGAGGCAGCCCTCTAATAATGGCTAATTCTCCAAAGTCCTTATCAAGCGTTACAAGTATGCGACTTTCATTACGAGCCGTTGCCAAAATTTGCTCATCGCCAGGGTCTTCAGACCAGTCTCCAGTCCAAATCACATCGTAGCCAGCAGCCGTTAGTTCATTCCGTACTCCATACCAAACGCAGGTATCCAGGAGGATTTTCATCCAGGAGTCTCTAGCAGTAAGGGTTCAACCCGCTCATGGGCAACTAGACGACGAGCATAGAGCAAGCAGGATTGGATGTCTTCTCGCTCTAACGAGGGATAGGCTTCGAGCAGAGTTTCAGTGGTATCTCCTGCTGCTAGCATTCCTAAAATATGCTCAACGGCAATACGATGTCCACGAATAATGGGTTTGCCACCGAAGATAGCAGGATTGACTGTAATTCTTTGTAGTAGTTCATCTTCATTCATTTCACTTTCTCCTTGGGGTGTTTTTGATTAGAACAATTAGCCACCTTGGTCAGAATCCTCGGTGTTTGAATCTTCAATGCCCTGTTCTTTTTTCTTGCGTCGTTCCTTATCATCCTCAAGTCGGTAGAGAAATTCACACGTATCACGAATCAGATTAAGCTGGCGACCTGCTAAACGAGCGCGATCGCCCTTAAATGTTCCCTCGAACACCTCTATCACAAAATACCTAGAAAAATCTAAGATAGCCTCTCGTTCCTGATCCCGTTCGCTATTCTTAAAAATCCACCGTCCTTCAGCCGTTGAGCTATGAACACGATTCATCAAACTTGCTAATCGTGCAGCTACATAATCAACTAGCGTTTCACCACGGCAAGCACTGTACTCGGCTTTAAGGACAACATCAGCAGCTTCATCAATCGGTTTAAGAATCGCATTTGCTTTTGTCGGTTGCCCTTTACTAGATTTTGCGCGGTAAAACTTACGATAAAGCTCAGTCAATTTCTTAGGATGGTGAATGGAAGATTGTGAGTTGGTCACATGCAATTCCTCATTCTCAAAGCGAACATAAGGATCAAAACAGGGGTAGAACTGGTAAGCATAAAGCCTAATTTTGGGAAGACCAGGAGTATCGAGTTGCTTTTCTCTGGTGTATCGCTTGAGATAGCTAAATACATATAATTGGCTTGTTTCAAAATCTCTTGCCAGTTCGGATAACTTTCCCCAGTTGGGGTTATAGCCATTTTTGGTTTGTCGAGCATTGACATCCAAATTAATTGCATAAGCAGCAGTGAGTGAATTTAGCGGTGCTGTGTATTGCTTTCCGTTCTGTTCCCATCCCTCTAAAATGTAATCTAGTCGGAAGTTACTTTCTTGGGTTAGCATCCTGAATGCTTGTGGGGCGCTGTCTAGAAAAACGGTTTGTTCAAAATCAGTACCATCAGTACAGGGTGGAATTGGAGATTCAGAAACAACTGTTTTGACATCAAGAATCATGGGGAACGCAAATGCTAACCATGCTGGCATTACCCAAGACTCGGTATCTGTTGGATCAGTTTTACCTCGTTTCTCTGGCGGTAGAGCCATGAAGTAAAAGGTCATAGGCTGATTCTCAGAGTAATTCAGTTTAAATATTCGCCCTTTGTAAGCATTGCTGGCTGGATTATCTTGAAATTGAAAAACTCCAGCCGTTTGATAATTTTCTAGAGAGAAGTTAGCGATCGAGTCTTTGCTAATGAAATGATTACGCAACCCAGAGTCAAAACGGGTAGAAGAAATATGGTCATAGGCTTCATGCAGAAAACAATTGGTTTCAGGGCTGAAGTAGTAGGTTGGGTAAAAGAAGAGATAGCGGTACTTCCCATCCTCAAACTTCTTACCAACTTCCTGAGTTTCACTCATGAGGATTTGGCGCAGCATAAACTCGATCGCAGCAATACTAGAAATATTTCGCTTAGCATTAGAACCAAAGAGCATTTGCTTATTGGTATAAACTTGAGGTGTAAATAAAACTCCTGATTCCATTTGCTCTTTTACAGTGTAGGCAGAATGAGTAATAGAACAGATGAGTTGTTTGCCGCGTCGTTGTTGCTTTGCTGCATTATAGTTTTTGAGTTCTTCAAAAAATTTATCTTGTGAAGCAACTTGGCTATTAGGCAGCATTACTACACGACGCACCCAGTCACGAAGATCATCCCAGCCATCTTCTTTTTTAGTTGGATCTGGTTCAGTTTTGTCCTTAAGGGAATTCTTAACCTCCTCAAACTGCTTAAGAACAGGCGAAATGAGAGCAGTTACACAATCAATAATTTGGTTACCTGCATGTGTAATATCTTCACTACCAGAATGGGCTTTAACATATTGAGCCGCAAGATAATACCACTCTAAGGGAAGCCCCCCAGTATTCCCTTTAAGCTTAAGATCTTTGAGATTTTCATTAATGCGTTGAATTTCTCGAATCTGTGGAAGACATTCAGACAAGCCAAGATATTCGGCTATTTTGAGAACTAGAAAGCCTCCTGATTCAAGATCGCCTAAGCTAAACTTCTGCTTATATGTTTTTTCCCAAGTTTGAATTTTGGCAATACGGCTACCCCAAATCTTACGAGTTATTAAATCACCAAACTCTGCAAGCTGATCAATACGGATATCATTCTCAAATTTGTAGTCAGACTGTAGAGATAAAACCTTCTTCTTCTGAAATTCAACTAGCGAGTTGCTGCGATCGCCCACCTTACTATTCCTGACATTACTAAAGGTTGCCTTCAGTGCAATCTGCATCAATTCAAAATCATTAAAAAATAAATGGTAGTAATCAGCATATTTCATACCTTTCCCTTCACGTACAAAACCTTTCTGCCGAGTAGCAAGTTCATTAACACAGAGATCTTTGATTTTTTGAACAACACGCTCAGGTAAGTTTTTTGATGAAACTGGTGGTGCATCCTTAAGCTTCAGGTAAATTACGCCTGTAGGTAAATACAGCAATGGCTCATAGTATTTACGCTCTGGCGTATTCATACTCATGAATTCATCCATCACGGCATTGTTCACCACATTCGTTAAAACGCCGTGATTTTCAGCAATGCTATGATAGGTTAACTCTAATTGCTCATTAATATTTTCATCATTATTAAGTTCAGCAAGGCAGCTACGAATACTTCCGTTTTCAGCATCCTGCGGATGTTTAATAATAGAAGCAAACAAATCGGCTAGTCGAGCCAAGTTTGACAATTCAACAAATACATTAGACTCTCTTCCTAATTTAAGTTCAGCCGTATTAAGGTTCGTACCATCCTTGCGTTGGGCATTGTAAGCAATATATAAGAGCCCATCAATTTGATCCTTATAGGCTGTTGGAGCATTGGGATTAATGAAATAATCTAGTTTTAGCTCTTGAATAATTACATCAATAATGACGCGATGATCTTCAAGAGGCAGATCTCGAATACGATCTTTTTCCACTGCCTTATATTGAGCAGGCATAGATGGGAAGCGATTGTAGTCAAACTTCTCAAAATCGTGCAGGATAAAACCAGCGATCGCCAATCGGCGGCGCTGCGGTTTTGGTCGAACAATTCGCTGAATCGTAGTATCGAGTTCTTCTAATCGTTGCTCGATCTGATTGGCAGGAAACAACCCATTCAATAAGTGAGTATTGAGCGATTGATCGTCGGCACTGCGACGGCTAATCGGTTTAATCGTCTCTCGACCTTCCTGAATTTGCCGTTCGTAGTATTCCCGCTCTTTTTGCTCAAAATATTTTCCACCCTTTGCAGTCGTCCCGATCGCCACTCGCAGCAAATTCGGCAAGACGTACTCACCAAAATCGCGCATGATTTCGTCATTGGGATTTTGTGCCGCGATCGCCCGACGCAATAGCTTCAGCGTGATAAGTTCAGGGGCTGGTGGCTCAACTTCGCGATTATTCGGATCGGCATCCATCCCATCCTCATAATCTTCATAGTTTTCATCTTCTAAACTTTCTTCCAAAACCAAATCTTCCTCTAAGAGGTTAAGTTGATTCTCACTAGGTTGCTTAGACTTTTTGGACATTATTAACATCTCCGCAAGATTTTTTATTCTTCTGGAAGTGGAAAGCTGACCTTTACAGAACTAACAAGCTTGGTCTGGGGGTTAAGGGAGTTCAATGAACTCCCTTAATTGCGAGCTACTAAACTAGCCAAATTGGGAGCTTAGATAATTACGCTTGTACTTAGCGCGCGCAAGCTATGGTTGGGCAACTTTCCACTGTGTTGGGGAGCGAGGCAATCAACTCCCCATTACTTAACTAGGCAGCAGCAGGTACAAGGACTAACTGGTACCAAGCTGCTTTATTGTGACCATCAAGGGGTAACGTCTTAATGTCGTACCCGTCTTCCTTTCTCAATCGCTCAAAAACAGCACTAAAGCGGTGAGTGATCAAGGTAAATTCGGAAGCGTGGTGAGGTTTGCTATCGAGCAAGATTTTGAGTACACGCTGCTTGATCGTATCCTTATCCTTCATCGATTTCTCCTTTAGGAGTATGTGTACGATCACAAGGTAACAGGTTCACTTGAAACTGAAAAGGTATCGCAGATTTTTTTTGTATTAGAACAAACTTAATTGACCTTAAGAACTAATTGCCTGATATACTACTCTTATGGCAGAGACTAGCAAGAATAAGGTTCTCGCTAGCCTGAATCCCTTTCAGGGATTGAAAAAATTACGTTTGGTCTTATCCGCGTAAGCTTTCTCTCTGCCTTGTACGCCCAAAACCCTTTCAGGGATTGACCTTAGCAAATCCATATTTCCTCTCCTTTACTTTTGATGCGGTAAGCGACTGTCTCTAGCAACAGGGCAGCTTGCCCAAAGGCGACCGCATACGGTGCCTCGCGATCGCGCCTCCCAATCTCATCAATGGGGTAAATCGGGAAGTGCATCGGTAGTTGTAGCCTTCTGCGCGCTTCCATTGCTGGACAACGCAGCACATAGCTCACCAATCCCTGTCGGCTAACGCGATCGTTGATTTGGCTAATCCAACGGTTTTGAGGTTGCCACACTTGCACTCCCACTAAGACTTTCACTTGATAAGCGTCTGCTACTGCCTGTAACGCCTCCGCTGGATAGGTAAATCGCCAATCCAAACGTTCTTCCCGATAGCCCTGAAGTTTCATAAATCCCAGGCAATACTCAAAACGTCCTTTTGCGATTGGTTGCCCTGATCGAGTTGCGGCTGCATCTAGTTGTCGTCGGAATTCTGCCTCACTCATCATCTCAATCTCCAAATTGCTCAAGATTCCTGGCAATCCATAGGTCTTGAACTTCTCGGCATCATAAGACTCTGTCAGATCTATAATCCCGCACTGTAAAGGACTGGTTCCCCGAAAACTGGCGGCTTCTTGTCCGATAGGATTCCCGTCTTTCCCTGATAGCTCCTTCCAATCTTTATGCCACTGTTGTAAACAACCTCTCACACGCTTAAACGGCGTTTTGAAAATTTGCTCAGTTGTTGCTTGAAAGGCTTCCAAACTTTTGGGGTATACCGTTTGCAAGCGAGGGTGCCCCAGCCCTGTTTTCTTGCTGCACAAATTGACTGACTGAATTGCAGCCCAACGTGAATAGTAGTGTTGAAAGCTGTTAATGGGTCGGTAGTGTGTCTCAATCTGCTGACGGAGAAATGCGCGATCGTACACTTGAGTATCAACAAATGGATGAGCCTGATCTGTAAATAACCGACCCACAAGAAAATTCGGAGTCAATGCATAGGCAGTAAATGTATCAAACTTAAACGCTTGCCCATCCTGTTCATAGCCATCGTGTCGCCCCAACCGTCCCAGTCGTTGAATAAAACTGCCTGCGTCTGCTGACTCAAACATTAAAAAGTTAATTTTGAAGTCTACCCCAACATCAATTGTGCTAGTTCCCAGAATCAAATCTGCTCTGCGAGATTCTTCTCGCGTAGTTTTTCCTGACAAACCAGTATTCTCACCCACTGAAAATCCGTATGGCTTAAGGAAGTCTCGGAAAAACGGAGTGAGCCGCTTTACTGATGCGATCGAGTTGAGAATAACTGCGCCCTTGCTACCTGGATGCTGGAGAAGGTAATCCAAAATGATTTGGCCATTCTCTTTCAACCATTGCTCTGAGTGACGGGATGACGGTTCTAGAGACACAAACTTGAGTTGGATCTCTCGCGATACCTTACGCCATTTCTGAATTTCTAAAGCTTGGCATTGCTCAGGTGTATCAGGAAACTGATATTTCCCACTAGAACTGGGATTAATTACATGAGGATTTAACCCTGCATCTTGTAGTCGCTTTAATAGGTCTTCATTGGGTGTTGCCGATAGAAAAAGGTACTTCTTATTACGCCCTTTGGTGTATCGCATTAGAAGAAGTGTATTGATTACACTTGCGACTTGTGGCGCACTGAAGATATGAAATTCGTCAAAAATGAATAAATGAAACTTGTCATCAATGCGCCCCCATAACTTATCAGGATTTTCCTTGTCAGGAATGAGATACGCACCCCGATGTAAATAATGAAAAATATCTGGGTTGGTCAGTAAGATTTCTCGTTGACTGGTGCGAGTGGCGATCGCATCTGCTTTTCTCAAATTTTGAGCCTCTGCATAAATCTCTAGCTCTTCCCCACTTAACCGTGCAACTCGTGGTCGTCCTGGCGGTTGAAACCTTGTAATGTAATCTGTGACCTGCATTTCCTGATCACGTGCTAACTCGTTAGTAGGATATAGCCCGATCGCGTTAATACTATCCCTCTGCATTACATTCAGATAAGCTGCCAAGCTTTTTCCATCACCTGTCATTGCTGTATTGAAAATTACATCAATCTCTGGGTTCTGTAGTGCTTTCAGCGTCTCTAGTTGATGCCAGGAGAGTGACCATCCACTTGGCACAGTAATATCTTTAGGCGTTTGAACAGTCTGTGAATATACAGGTTTGAGTGTAATACTGAATTTCGTCATCGTTTTAAGGTGTACGTGACTAGTTGCGATATGCCTATCATGGCAGCATAATAAAAGAATGGCAAGTACAAAGTGAACGTACACTTTTCAGGATTCTCATGGGTCGTCGTGGTCATTCA
This sequence comes from Leptolyngbyales cyanobacterium, assembly GCA_038250345.1. Lineage (GTDB taxonomy): Bacteria > Cyanobacteriota > Cyanobacteriia > Leptolyngbyales > Leptolyngbyaceae > ULC077BIN1. The sequence continues at coordinate 186 of JBBSCL010000083.1, read as the reverse complement.
GTTACGCTGTCAATTTCGGATGCAGACAAAGTGCAGTTAGAGCAAATCGCCCTTGAACAGGGAATGACCTGGGGCGATCGCCCCAACATTTCGCGGTTAGTGGAAGCGATCGCTCAGCGAGAGCTGCTAATTGGTCGCAACAACGATTGGTCAACCAGTCGCATTTTGGCGCTCCAGCAGGCTATG
>JBBSCL010000082.1:0-9487 GCA_038250345.1 Leptolyngbyales cyanobacterium | reverse complement strand
TTAAACTGACGGATCAAGCGTTCTTCGGGGATGGTAGCCGCTCGCAAAATAATGCCCATCAACACTGCAACCAACAGCCCTGACTCGCTTCGGAGTGCCTGCGCCAAACTAAAAGCGCCCCACACAGCGGCTAATACCACCAGATTTTTTAATTCTTGTGGCAGCGATTTAGACTGCTTGAGCAGCAAACTGAGTAGACCACCTGCACTTAACCCGATCGCGACCCCAATTCCTAACCGTAGCCCCAAGCTTTTCAGCACCAATAACGGTATCGACATGCCGACTAAAACCAGGGGCACTTCATGACGACTCAAGATGATGTTGAGGATGATCACTGCCACGATCGCACCAATCGGATCGATCAAAATCCCCTCGCCTTCTAGAAGTGTTGCGACTCTTTGTTCGACCCCAATCAGCTTCAGTAAAGGAGTCACCACTGTTGGACCTGTGACTACTATTAAGGAGGCGTAGAGAAAGGCGATCGACCAGGGAAACTCATTTAAGAAATGGGCGGCGATCGCGCCGCCGAGAAAGGTCATCAGCACTCCGATGGTGACGAGATTGCGAAGACTCACTGAAACGCTACTTAGATCGCGAATCTGTAAATTAAGTCCTCCCTCAAACAAAATCAGCGCGATCGCTAAAGAAACAATGACTTCTAAACCGCTGCCTAGAAGCGATGGTTCCAGCAATCCTAAGCCGCTGGAGCCTAAGAGAATACCAAAGATCAGCAGTAAGACAATGCTAGGAATCTGAAGCCATTTGGCTAAAACCTGAGCGCTAATGCCGAATACTACGGTTGTGCTAATGAGAACGGTAATTGGTAGAGAATCTTCCATTATCAATTTGGCTAAAGTCGGTTAAAAGGCGGCAGAAATTCCGGTCATTGTACCAACTTTATTGCTAAACCGATTCTCTCCTCTAGCTTAAAGCTATCAAGTATCCGGTAGAAGCCGCCATTCAAGTTTGTTAGTGAGGTAGAAGTACAACGTTGCTAATTCTAAAGGGGGATGTCAGTTTGGATAACCCCGCAATAGAATGACCGATTCCAGCAAACAACAGAAATTAAAAATCATGCTTTATAAAGATACTATTCGAGAAAAGCAATTTCTAAAACTGGCAGCGCAGCGTGGAGTTTGCGTCTCGGTCTTTCTACCGACAACTCCCTTGACCCAGGATGCTCAGGCTGATCGCATCGTTTTGAAAAACTTGACTAAAGAGGCGATGGAGCAAGCAGAGGCGATCGCCGACAAGCGACAAATACAGGCGATGACCGGTTATCTGGAAGAACTACAAGAAGATGACGACTTTTGGGAATTCCAAGCTAATGGGTTGGGGATATTAGTTACACCTGAATCAATTAAAACCTATCGTCTTGCCTACGCTGTAGAAGAAGCGGCAGAAGTGAGCAATCGCTTCTATCTCAAGCCCTTGATGTCAGCCTTACAGCCGATATCGGCTTATGTCCTAGCCATTTCTCAAAAGTCGGTCAAGCTGTACGAATTTACAGCCGCTCAAGAATTAGAACCATTAGACGTATCGGATTTGCCAGCCGATTTTAGCGAAGTCACCAAGCGCACCCTACAGCGCGATCGCGCTCCCGTAGGCAGACTTCAGGGCGATGAAGGGGCAGAAATATTGCAAAGACAGTTCTTACGCGCAGTAGAGAAAGCAGTGCGCCCAGTTGTTAGCGGTAGTAATATGCCTTTGATTCTGGCAACGACCCAGGAATTTCAAGCCATGTATCAATCTCTGAATGGCTACGATATGCTAGCTGATAAAGGATCTGATGGCAGCCCACAAGGCTTATCAGAAGAAGAAATTAGGCAAGCAATTCCTCCGATTGTCAAGGAATTGCGTCAAGAGCGCATTCATCAGTGGTGTGACCTGTACTACCAGCGTCAGAGCGAATCCAGGGCGATCGCGGATCTTGCCATGATTGCCAAACTTGCTACTCGTGGTCAAGTCAGTCATCTGCTGGTCAAAGTTGATGCTGTACAGTATGGCACTCTTTCAGACACAGGTGAAATGACTCTTAGTGATACCCCCAGCGCCGAAACCTATGATGTCATCGATGAGATTGTGATTCGAGTCATAGAAAACGGGGGTGAATTCTTGGGAGTTCTCACAGAAGCAGATGCTCCTAAGGAGCTAATGCCAATGGCAGCCGTACTACGCTGGGCATAACTAGCCTGAATTTGCACCTGAATTTGCATCAGTGTAGACATTCCAGCCGTTCGTTCTGCAATATTTACAGCCCACCTCGTTCAACAGTGCTGACCCCTTGTTTGGGCGAGATGGTGGCTTCTATATCTTTACTTTGCCGCTTTGGGAAGTGCTGGAGTTGTGATTATTTGGACTGTTTTTCCATGGGTTCATTGCAACAACACTGAATTACTGGGTATCGGGAGATAGCCTCAGCCGAGGTATTTTTCCTGGATTTTCAACGTTCATGCTCTGTAAATTCACTTGAAGCTATTTCCTGAGGAACTGTCCATTGATCTAAAATATCTTTCACTAACACTTCTCTGAGCCAGGTTTGCGCGACGACCAAAATTGGTAATCCTAAAAATAATCCCAAAACACCAAAGAACGTTCCAAAGGCAGTCAGCAAAGCAAGCGTTGTTGCAGGCAATAGAGACACTTGATGTTTCATGATGATGGGCGTGATCAGATTGCCTTCAACTTGCTGAATCAAAAAATATAGTAGTAAAACTTCGATCGCTTTCCAGGGAGAATCTGACAACGCTAATAGGGCGGGTGGGACGACGCTAGCGATCGCGCCAAGGTAGGGAACAAACGCTGATATGCCTGCAATCAGCCCATTCACCAATGGCAAGGGAACCTGTAGCACAAGCAATCCGACTGTTGAGGTAACGCCAATGAAAGCCATGCTGAGGGCAATTCCACCCAGATAGTTGACTAAACCAATCTCACACTTTGAGAGAATGCTATCTGCTCGTCTGCGGTAGAATGCAGGAAATCCTTGAATCAATAGGTTGCGATACTGCTTTGGATTTGCCAATAACATCAGTGTTAATACTGTTAGAAATAAACTGTTGAGCAGTAGGGATAGAGAGTTAGAAAAAATCTGATAAAAGTGAATGATTGCCCAGTTTGCAACCCGCTGAAGCTGAATGCTCAAATCGCTTAAGCTAGGAAGATTTTGAATCATTCGACCTGGAATTTGCTCTTGTATCCAGTAGTTGAGATTTGCAATCTGGGCAATTGCGCCTGGAATCAGGTCAATTAGCTGATCAACCTGATCTGCAATTCGGGTTGCAACTAAAATTAGAACCAGTCCTAAAATCATCAGCGCGATCGCCACTGTCAGCGCGATCGCAACCCCTCGCTTAAGTTTAGATTTCTGAAACTGGCGCACGACTCGATTTAGCCCAGTGGCAAAGATCACTGCCATGAAAAACAGCAGCAAGATCGAATGAACTTGCCACAGAACATAGAGCGAAATGAGCAGCGAAATTAATCCGACCCAACGTCCTAATGTCAAAGTTTTGCCTTCCGCTTTCTGAGAAGAAAAACTGCTTAAAAACAGTCTGCTAATGTTCTACCTTTATTCCTTCAGTTGATACAACTTGATTCGCAAAACTTCAGTCGTAAGGAAGATGTTGCAGAATGTCTATCTGGTGATAGGTGACAACTCAAAACATACAAACAGTGGGTATTTAGTGCTTAATCTCCTTCAAACGGTAGACAACTCAAATCAGATTAATTAGTAAATTTATTGTGAATTAACAAACAAATAAAGAAGACCGCTGATGAATTTTCATTCTCAATATAATTCTGTATTTAGCAGCACTCTGCTTGGACTTGGACTTGCAACAGCCGCGATCGCACCTCATTTTGTGGGTGTCCCTGATTCCGCAATGGCGGCATCTACAAATACCAGTTTTCCTGATACACAAAACTATTGGGCGCAGCCTTTTATTCAAGACTTAGCACAGCGCAACATTGTAACGGGCTATCTTGACAATACCTACCGCCCAGAACAGCCCGTTAGTCGCGACGAGTTTGCGGCAATTTTGCAGAAAGCTTTCTCTCAGAGTTCAGAACGACAGATTGCCAGCGGCAGCGTTTTCAAAGATGTTCCTCAAGGTTACTGGGCATCTCCGGCGATCGAGGCTGCCTACGAGATGGGGTTCATGAAAGGCTATCCGGATGGAGAGTTTCGCCCGAATCAGTCCGTCAGTAGAGTTGAAGTCCTGGTTTCACTGGCTAGAAACCTGAATTTGCCTGCAACCACCGCCGCTGTTAACAAGCCTGTTGCTGCTGCCGTTGCCGCTGCACCGCCCGCGCCCCAGCCTGCCGTTCGCCGCCGTGCCAAGAACCAACTGATGTTTCCGCTTGGCATAACCGCTTTGATGCAGCCATTAATGACGACTCCTGTAGGAGCCGCCGCGCCCACTCAGCAAGTCGCTAGCACTACACAGCCACCTGCGGTCAATAACGCTCCAGCGCAACGTCCGGTTCCTCTGGCTGTCAGTAATTACTATCAAGATGCCAACCAGATTCCCGCCTATGCAGTGGATGATGTTGCGGCAACCACCGCAGCCGGAATTGTGGTTAACTATCCCGATCTACGACTATTGAACCCTACCCGACCTGCCACTCGCGGCGAAGTAGCTGCTTTGATTTATCGAGTGTTGGTCCTTCAGGGCAAAGCAGCCCCGATCGCGGATCAAGCAGCGGCGCAATACGTGGTGCGTGTGCGCTAGGTCAACCAAGTCTGAATCTACCCAAAATTAGCTTGAGGCACTCCTCTAGCAGCGATATGTAAAGTTAGTCCAACTAATAGAGTTCTTTTATGCAGTCTGTTGAAAGACAATCACTTGAGTCGAAACTCGAAAAAGTGGGCAACGTTTTACGCCTGACTGGTTGGATTGGTCTCTCTGCCCAAATTGGGTTCGGAGTGATTTCGTTGCTGATGATTATGTTTGCGATCGCGGGTCGAAATTTCAGTCAAGCTACTGCGCTTCCAGGTAGAGTAGCTCCAGGTATTGCAGTGCCAGTGACCCAAGGCGTAACTCCAGGAATTGGGATCGGGATTTTTTGGGCAGTTTGCGGCATTTTAGCGCTGCTAGCTGGAATTTATCTTGCCTTTCGGCAAACGCGATTTGCAAAGCGGTTGCGTCATGCAGACACGATGAAACACCCAACCAAAGCAGAGGTGATGACTGTGCTGCGTCTGGGTGCGATCGCGGGCTTAGTTGGTATGTTGCTAACGATTCTGGGTGGCGGCGCAACGTTGGGAGTGTTGTTCTCAAAATCCATTGCCCAAACCCAGGGCGTGGCAATTTATGACCCGAATCGCGCGATTCGATCGATCGACATCATGGTAGCAATGGCAAACATGAGCGGAATTACAGCCCATTTTGTGGGCACTGTTGCTTCGCTCAGCGTATTTGAATGGTTACATCGCTAGTTGATTGGCAGATTTCATCTGATTGGTCGTTCCAGAACGGACAAACTCTTTCCTTGAAAAGACGAGACATAACCGATGCGACAACTTCTTGTGCAGGTGCCGCAGGGGTGCGGAAAAATAGTCTTAGATGTTGCTAAAGCCTGTGAAGGGACAAACTTAGCGCGGTTTGAAGCTGCTGGAGTCGATCGATCGCTAGATCTAGTATTTGTTCACCTTGCCAATGGCAAAGTTGAAGAACTGTTGAATAAACTGCAAGATATCCCAGACTTGAGCTTTACGCTGTTGCCAACCGGAATCATGGCTCTGCATCCGCCTGCTGGTGATGCCCCTGATCAGGTGACAGACGTTGAAGAGCGTAGCCCGCTCGAAATTTTTCTGTTGGGACTGCAAAGCACTGGATCTTGGAAAGGATTTCTTAGCTATGCCGCGATCGCTGGGGTCATCGTTTGGATTGGCTTATATACCAACACGGTTTACCTGCTAGTTGCGGCGATGCTGCTGGCTCCGTTTGCGGGTCCTGCCATGAACACAGCACTGGCAACCGCAAGGGGCGATCGCCAACTGCTTCAGGGTAGCATCATTCGCTATTTTGCTGCCTTGAGCGTCACGATCGCCACCACTGCCTTGCTGAGTTTGATCCTTCAGCAGCAGATTCCGACGAACTTGATGATTGACAGCAGCCAAGTTTCGACGGTTTCTGTTTTGATTCCGCTAGTGGCAGGAGCGGCGGGAGCATTAACTTTAGTTCAGTCCGATCGCAGCAGTTTGGTGTCGGGAGCCGCAACCGGAATGCTGGTCGCGGCTTCGCTGGCTCCACCCGCAGGCATTATTGGCATGGCAGGCGCGATCGGACGCTGGGATTTAGCGATCAACGGACTATTTGTGCTGCTGCTGCAACTGGGTGGCATTAACCTGTCTGCGGCTTTGGTGTTTCGCCTGTTTGGACTCTCGACACAGGGCGCGCGCTATCATCGGGGCAAGCGCGGCGTGTTTCCGGTCTCGGTGGGGATCAGTGCGATCGCGCTGACAGGCTTGCTGATCTGGCAATTTTCCAGTCCGCCCAACCTGGAGCGATCGAGTCGCGCACAGCGGGCAAATGCCCAGTTGCAGCAGGTGGTGAAGCAAAATGATTCTGCTCAACTGGTCGAGTCCAATGTTCGGTTTACCAGAGCCAACATTCAGGAACAAAATACGCTGCTGTGCGTGGTGTATGTTCAACGCCGACCAGAGGCAACGCGATCGGCTGAACAAATTCGCGCTGATCTAACGCAAGCGATTCAAAATCGTCTGCTAAAAGACTTTAAGGCAACCCCGCTCGTTGATGTCATTGTCCTAGAAGTACCTGACGCTAAATCATAGGATTGAACCGTTTCGATGCAGCAATTCGATCGCCCTGAGAAACAAGCCATAGAACACGAGCAGTATGAAATCTTGCATCAGCTTGAAGACTGGCTAGAACTGCCAATGCTGGTGCTGAGTTTTGCTTGGCTCACCCTATTTGTGGTGGAGTTAATCCGGGGTCTCACGCCGCTTCTTGATGCGATTAGCGTTGCCATTTGGGGTGTGTTTATTCTAGAGTTTTTTCTCAGATTGGTTCTTGCACCCCGCAAGATTTCCTACCTCAAAACGAACTGGCTGACGGCAATCTCTTTGCTTTTACCTGCCTTACGAGTATTGCGGTTTGTGCGCCTGATGCGAGTTTTGCAAACGACCCGCGCCGTTCGAGGCTTGCGATTGCTGCGCGTCCTGACTCGAACCAATCGCAGTATGCAGTTGCTAGCTGAAAACTTTAAGCGGCGCGGATTTGGCTATGTCGTGCTGCTAACGACGATCGCGACGTTCTCAGGTGCGGCTGGAATGTATGCCTTTGAGCAAGAAGCACCAAACGCGCCCGGATTTAGCAGTTACGGTAATGCTCTTTGGTGGACAGCCATGCTGATGACCACAATGGGATCAGATTACATTCCACAAACTGTAGAAGGGCGGATCTTGTTTTTTCTGTTAGCACTATATGCGTTTGCGGTGTTTGGCTATGTCACTGCAACCTTAGCCACATTCTTCATCGGACAGGATGCCGACAATGATGAAGCAGAAATTGTCGGAGCAAAATCGATCGATGCCCTGCGAGACGAAATCACCGCCTTGCGAACTGAAATTCAGAGCTTGAGACAGAACAATTAACAACTTAAGACAGAAGACAATTTTATTTGCTTCCAATAATCTATTTGTGCAAGCCTAAGCAAACTTTTCATGAATACTGAAGTAGCAACTTTTATAGACAAGATGCAGGCAATGCTAAATAGCTTTATTGCCTTACTGCCCAATATCATATTGGCGTTAATTGTCTTTGCTATCTTTTTCTTTGTTGCTAGAACTATCAAGAAAGTCGTTAGAAACCTAACGCGCGATCGCCGCCAAGCTCGCAATTTAGGGCTGGTGCTAGGGCGATTAGCGCAGGGCACAACCATTTTGATCGGTTTATTTATTGCCTTGTCGATCGTGATTCCATCGCTTAAAGCCAATGATCTCGTACAGCTACTTGGAATCAGTAGTGTGGCGATCGGCTTTGCCTTTCGAGACATCTTACAAAACTTTCTAGCGGGAATTTTAATTCTATTAACTGAACCTTTTCAAATCGACGATCAAATCGTTTTTAAAGAGTTTGAGGGAACTATCGAAAACATTCAGACACGAGCGACGACCATCAGAACCTACGATGGTCGGCGAATTGTTATTCCCAACTCCGAGCTATTTACAAATTCGGTCACCGTCAATACAGCTTTTGAAAATCGCCGACTTGAGTACGACATCGGCATTGGCTACGGCGATAACATTGACGAAGCGCGGCGGCTGATTCTAGAGGCAATGCGTGAAACGAGTGGGGTGATAGAAACGCCTGCTTCTGATGCGATCGTGGTCGAACTCGCCGGAAGCACTGTCAACATTCGCGCTCGTTGGTGGGTTGCGCCGCCCCGTCGTGCCGATGTGTTAGACCTCCAGGATCGAGTGCTAACGAACATCAAAAATAAGCTGACGGCAAATGGTATCGATCTGCCCTTTCCGACGCAGCAGATTCTGTTTCACGACCAGACTGAAGCAACGGATGGCGATCGCGCTCATCAACGCGAAGGTTGGCCCGCTGGCAAAGGCAAAGTGCCACAATCCCGCAGCATCAGCAGTTCACTCAAACGACTTGCTGAAATCAAAGCTCAGCGAAATGGCTCTGAAGGGGATAGCGCAGATCATTCTTTAGAAGAGGAACGGACAAATGAAAACTAAGTTCAGCAAGCTGCTAGATTCGCTGCATTCTAGCTTTTGGTTTGTTCCAACCTTAATGGTCGTGCTGGCGATCGGTCTATCGTTTTTAACCATTCAAATTGATCAAAGCGCGGACACAGACATCATTGGCAACCTGGGTTGGGCTTATGCGTTGGGTCCAAACGGTTCACGCGCCATTCTTTCAGCGATCGCAGGTTCAATGGTGAGTGTGGCAACAACGGCATTTTCCATTACGATCGTTGCCCTTCAGCTTGCGTCCTCACAGTTTGGTCCACGTCTGCTGCGGAACTTCATGCAAGATACGGGCAACCAAATTGTTTTAGGAACTTTTATCTCTACGTTTGTTTATAGCCTGCTGGTGCTACGAACCATCAATGGTGTAGCCAAAAACGAGTTTGTGCCCCATCTTGCCGTCACCTGCGGTATTGGATTGGCGATCGCCAGCATCGGTGTTTTGATCTACTTCATTCACCATTCAGCATCGTCCATTCAAGTCGATAACGTCATTTCTAAAGTAGGACGTGAGCTAGATGACGTGATCGATCGCCTCTTTCCCAAACAGATCGGGCGAGGCGCATCGAAGCAGCGACAGGAACCTTCATCTGAAATTCCAGCCAATTTCGATCGCGATGCCTGCCCGATTCAAGCTAGCAGTAGCAGCTATATTCAAGCCATTGATGCAGACCAGTTAATGCAGACTGCGATCAAAGAAAATCTCCTCCTCCAGCTTCAGCATCGCCCTGGAGATTTTGTTGTCAAAGGCAGCCC